>JBAZTN010000008.1:0-36351 GCA_041661895.1 Methylobacter sp.
TTGCCGATAAAACCATTGTGCGTTTAGATCGCGATTCCACCCAGCGCAAAGGTTCACTGGAAAGCTATTTGCAGCAAATAAATCAGGGCGAGGTGGATATTATTCTAGGTACGCAAATGCTGGCTAAGGGCCATCACTTCCCCAATGTGACCTTGGTGGCAATACTTGATGTAGACAGCGGATTGTTCAGTATCGATTTTCATGCCGCTGAAAAATTGGCACAAATGATTGTGCAGGTTTCAGGCCGTGCGGGACGAGCGGAAAAGCCAGGCAAAGTCATTATGCAGACCCGGCAGCCTGAGCATCCTTTATTAACAACGTTAATCAGCTCAGGGTATAACAGTTTTGCCAGAACGGCATTGGCAGAGCGAAAAGAGGCGTCATTACCGCCTTATAGTTATCAGGCGTTACTAAGAGTACAGGCCGTTGACGTGCAGATGCCGCAGATTTTTCTTCATGCGGTCGTAGAGCTGGCGAAAAAATTAAATAAAGGACATACCCAGATCTTGGGGCCAGTTGCTGCGCCCATGGCCAGACGTGCGGGTCTTTACCGCTATCAATTGCTGTTCCAGAGCGCCAAACGACCAGAATTGCATGCGCTGCTCGATGTACTGATGCCGGAAATCGAAAAACTCAAACAAGCAAAAAAGGTGCGTTGGTCGCTGGATGTTGATCCGGTGGATTTGTACTGATGCTGTTTGAATGGATAATCGGATGATATTAAGGGATAATGGGCGTCTATTTACTTGATCCAACCTACGCATTGAAGCAATGAAAAAAAAGATAGAGGAACTTATTCTGCAAGCTGTTGAAACACTGAAGTCAGAAGGTGTTCTTGAGCAGGGAATAACCCCGAATATTACTGTTGACCGCACCCGTGATGCACTGCACGGCGATTTTGCTTCAAATCTGGCATTGATGCTGGCAAAGCCGGCAAAATCAAATCCCCGGCAGTTAGCCGAGAAACTGATTGCCGCGTTACCCCAGGATGCTGCCATTACCAAAGTTGAGTTGGCCGGACAGGGCTTTATCAATTTTTTTATTGATCCGAATTTTCAGTTTCAGATTATCAAACAAATTCATGATGAAGGGCGTGAGTTTGGCTTGAGTAATGTTGGTGCGGGTAAAAAGGTTCAGGTTGAGTTTGTTTCAGCTAATCCTACCGGACCGCTACATGTCGGTCATGGTCGCGGAGCCGCCTACGGTTCAGCGGTCTCTGATTTATTGCAGGCGGTCGGTTTTGATGTGCATCGCGAGTATTACGTAAATGATGCCGGCCGGCAAATGGATATACTTGCTACCAGTATCTGGCTGAGATACCTGGAAGAATGTGGAGAGTTGGTGCATTTTCCCAGCAATGCGTATCGTGGTGAATATGCACGCGACATAGCCCGGGATATCCATAAAAGTGCGAGCAATGAGTACCGCAGGCCTGCGGAACTGGTGTTAGAAGATATACCGCCCGATGAACCGGCGGGCGGCGATAAGGAAGATCATATTGATGCACTGATAGCCCGTGCTAAAACCTTGCTGGGGATGCCGTTATATCAGGACTTTTTTCAAATCGGCTTAAACACCATTCTGGAAGACATTAGGCTTGACCTAGGCGAGTTTGGCGTTGAGTACCAGGAATGGTTTTCAGAACGTCAGCTGATGGATGACGGTTCGGTGGAAAAAGCGCTGGAGCGCTTGCGTGTCGGCGGCCATCTTTACGAGCAGGATGGTGCGACCTGGTTTGCATCCGCCAAATTAGGCGATGAAAAAGACCGTGTTGTGGTTCGGGAAAATGGACAATCTACTTATTTTGCGTCCGATATTGCCTACCACATGAACAAGCTGGATCGCGGATTTGACCAGATCATCGATATTTGGGGAGCCGATCATCACGGCTATATTCCCCGGGTCAGAGCAGCAATTAAGGCATTAGGCGCTGATGAGTCCAAGTTGAAAGTGCTGCTAGTGCAATTTGCCTCGCTTTACCGTGGCGAAGAAAAGGTGCAGATGTCGACCCGGTCCGGTGAATTTGTCACATTGCGGCAATTGCGTAATGAAGTCGGCAAAGATGCGGCGCGCTTCTTTTATGTGATGCGCAGGTCAGAAGCGCACATGGATTTTGACCTGAAACTGGCGACCTCCAAATCCAACGAGAATCCGGTGTTTTATGTGCAGTATGCATACGCCAGAGTATGCAGTGTGTTGCGGCAACTGGATGAAAAGGGTTGGGAAAGAAATTTGCTGCTGGGCATGGAAAACCTGACGCTATTGACCGAAGAGCACGAAACCAATCTGCTTGGAACACTGGCGCGCTATCCTGAAATGCTGGAACGGGCCGCGTTGCAGTACGAGCCGCACCAGCTGGTTCAATACCTGCGTGAACTGGCTAATGAGTTCCACACTTATTACAATGCGCATCAATTCCTAGTCGATGATGCGAAAATTCGCGATGCAAGACTCAATCTGATTTGCGCTGTAAAACAGGTATTGGCGAATGGATTAGGCTTGCTGAATATCACTGCACCTGAATCCATGTGATGGCTAGAGATTACAAATACAGAGCGCATGGTGGGAAAAAAGCGCCCCGCAGACAGTCATTAGACCAACGGCAAAGCGTTGGTTTATGGAAGTGGATGCTGATTACTGCGCTGATTATTTTGTTTGTAGTCTTTCTGGTTTATTTGCGCAGCACAGGGCCGAATCAAATAAAACCTGAGCAGGTTTCACAGGCTATACCGGTAAAGCCTGGGGTTGTAAAAAAGGAAGCGTCCAAGCATGAGAAAAAACCGGAGCCAGAGTTACCCAAGCCGATAGTAGCGGCGAAACCGGTACCAGTTCCAGAACCCGTGCTACCACAGTTTGATTTTTACACCATCTTGCCTGAAAAAGAAGTTGTGGTGCCGGATTACGAAATTAATACACGTGCCCGGGAAGAGCGAGTGGGCCAGGCAAAAAAAGGCAGCTATATTATGCAGGCTGGCTCATTCAGAGAATTTAAAGATGCCGACAGTTTAAGGGCAAAACTTGCTTTGATGGGGATTGAATCCAGAGTTGAAAAGGCTAAAGTCGGCAATGTGATCTGGAACCGGGTCAAAATGGGGCCTTATGACCGGATGGCCAGTGTAAGTAGCATTCGGGCGAGATTAAGGCAAAACGGTATTGATGCAATAGTCACAGAGACTGGGCGCTAGAGCATGCGCCCTTCTGCAGGGGGGGGCCGGCGGGTTGCCCTTTATGCCCCCCCCCTTGTCTTGGCGAGTAAAGGGTTCCTAAACTCCTTCACCTTCCTCTTTACCATCATTATCTTCAGCCATATCTGAAATCTCTTTTAACCGGGAGATGGCTTTGTAATTAATGCTGTTTTCCGGGTACAAGCCTTCGCTATTTACAGTGCCAGCCAGTTGTCCGGTTAATAATTCCAAGGTTTCATCTACATTTGAAACCGCATAAATCGCAAAGAGTCCTTGAGCAACTGCATCAATAACTTCCTGTTTTAACATCAGATTGCGTTTGTTGGCGGCGGGAATAATAGCGGCATGTTGCCCATTAAGCCCCCTTGCCTGACAAAGCCGGAAGAACCCTTCTATTTTCTCATTGGCTCCGCCAATCGCCTGAACTTCCCCGTATTGATTGATCGAACCGGTAATGGCAAAAGATTGTTTAATCGGAGTCCGGGTGAGGGCGGAAATAAGGCAACAAAGTTCAGCCAGCGAAGCGCTGTCACCATCAATATAACCATAGGATTGTTCAACGGCGATACTGGCGGATATGGCCAAAGGAAATTGCTGGGCGTAAGAATGTCCCAGATAGCCAGTTAAGATCATTACGCCTTTTGAGTGGATGGCCTGGCCTAGCTCGGCTTCCCGTTCTATATCAACGATGCCTCTGGAGCCTGGATAAACTGTAGTGGTAATCCGTACTGGTGCGCCAAAGCTGCTGCCGCCTACTTCCAGTATGCTTAAGCCGTTGATTTTGCCTATAGCCGCCCCTTCAGTATCAATCAGAATCGTGCCCTCCAGCATTTCTTCGAGAATGTTTTGAGACATTCTGCCGTTACGGTGCTCTCTTGCGGCCAAGGCTTGCTCAATATGCAATCGATCAATTTGATTGTTATTGGCTTGTTTACAGAACAGGTTTGCTTCGCCAATAATTTCCAGCGAATCATTGATGCGGGCAGAGAAATGATGCTGGTTTTCTGCAAGCCGGCAACTGTGTTCAATCAAGCCTTCAATGGCGGCGCGGGTTAAAGGCTTTGCGCCGGAATCTGCGGCCTGTTTAATCATTAACAGTACAAATCGCTGCATGGATTCATCGGTGCGAGCAATATAGCTATCAAAGTCGGCCAGAATCCGGAACATTTCGTTAAATTCACTGTCCAGTTCTTCCAATAGATAGTAGATGTCCCTGGAGCCAACCAGAATTACTTTGACGTTTAGCGGGATAACTTCGGGTTTGAGCGTGATGGTGTTAATGCCCAGTTCTGAATAAGGAGATTCGATTTCAATGCGTCCTGATTGCAGTGCGCGTTTAAGGCCTTCCCAGACAAAGGGGTAAGTCAGCAGTTTTTCTGCGTCTAGAATCAAATAGCCGCCATTGGCCTTATGTAGTGAACCGGCGCAAATCTTTCGATAATTGGTGACTAATGTGCCCTGGTCGCTGACATATTCAATGCGGCCAAACAGGTTTTGATATATGGGATGCGGTTCATAAATAACCGGCGCTCCGCTTTCCTGTTTGTTATCGACCAGAATATTGGGTGCGTACAACTCGTTCAGCATGAGTCGTTTTGCCGTATTGTCACTGGGTTCTAATGTCCGACTGGGCATCAGGTAATCGGTAATCGTTTGCTCAAGGTTTTTTTTGATTTCTGATAAAAAAGTGATGACATCGTCAATATTTTGATAAGTGTCATTCAGTTCTGAAAACAGCGGATCTATCGCCTGGCTGATTGTGTCATTATCCAGTTGCCTGATTTTTTCAACCATGGCTCTGCGCCATTGGGGTAATTCCAGCAATACATTGGCCAGATATTCTTCCAGTTCTTCAACGTGCTTATGAAAGATCTCTCGTTCAGGCAGCGGCAATTGGGTGAATAGATCCTCATCCAGTGCTTTATTGTCACGGATAGGCGAGAAAGAAATCGATTCGCCCTCCCTGAATAGGGCGGTGTCTAAGGACTGGGCCTTTTTTTCAACCAGATCAAGGGCATTGTTGTAGCACTGGTTAAAATGACGCTCGATAGCGCCCTTTTTTTGCTGATAAGTTGGACTTTCAAAGGCGGCAGGAAAGGTAGCTAGCAGGTTATCAATTAGCTTTTCGATGTCCTTGCTGAGAGCTTGTCCATGTTCTGCGGGCAACTCAATTGAGACAGGCTCTCTCGGGTTATCAAAATTATCTACATAAGCATAGGAGGGAGGTGCGGGCAGCGTTTGAGCAATGGTATTCAGATGATGGGTAATCATGGACAGCCGACCTAATCCAGGCTCTCCCATTACAAAAATGTTATAGCCGGGATTAGACATAGCGACGCCAAATTCCAGCGCAGATTGAGCTCTGGATTGGCCTAAAATGGTACCTTCTAGCTTGGGTGCTTCCGGGAATTCAAAGCCAGTCAAATCAATTTTTAGTTTCAGTGACTCAAGCGGGAGCTTTAACGTATTGGGCATGGACAAAAGATGACATTGGATAGCGACTAAAAAATGATTCTACCATTTTTTGCAGCATTGTCGGCAATTGCTCCGTGCAAGTCGCTCGATCATCCCGAGAATGGTCATGATGTGACCTTGGATCATTCAGTTATATTGAATTATTAGAAGATTAACCGTAATAACACCCGGGTTTAACTTAGAGGTTAAACCCGGGCATCTTTTTGCAATGCCATTTGCTGGTGATTCGGAAATAAGGGCTCAGTTATTTCACTATAAGGCTGTTATTAACTGACTTGACGCCATTAACCGTTCTTGCGAGTTCTACAGCTTTGTCTGCGGCACTTTTGGAGTCGACAAATCCGCTTAGTTGCACGACGCCTTTATATGTTTCAACGTTGATCTGCAACAGTTTAAGCTTGGAGTCACCCAATATTGACGTCTTAACTTTGGTGGTAAGGACGGAATCATCTAAATATTCTCCGGTGCTTTCATGTTTAGCCCCGCCTGCACAACCAGCAAGCGATACGGCCAACAAAAGACTTAATAAAAAACATATCATTAACTTTGAATTACTCATAATATTTATACCTGGAGCAGGCGTAGGTTTGAAAAAAGATGGTCATGTTTATTAAGTTCTGGCAGATGTTTCTTAGTTGTTGCAAATTAAAATGTCTAGACAATACCCGTACAACCATTAATGAAATAATATACATTCAAATAATACAATAATATCGAATGAATGTAATCCACTTCGGTTTTGCATTGGTTTGGGGTTAAGCAAAAGCAATGTGTTTTGATTGCAAATACAGGTAAAAATGTAAGGGCATTTTTGATGGGTGATGGCTTAAGGAGTAATTCAATATTTAAATCCCCAGGGCGGGATTAATATTTAATGACGGTTTGAAACAAGAGATGATCCGATACTAGCAGTGGTGTTGGCTAGTTGGCTTGCCCTGGAAATACCGCCTCGGCACACAGCTAAGCAGTTCCTGCATCGTCTAAAACGACTACGGTTGGCGCTCTCGATCGCTGTTCTTGGAGTCGTACCTTTTATATAATCCACACGGATGTGTTGAATGCAAATAGTGGAGCAAATATCTGTCCATGAAGTCGATAGCAAAAAAAAGACTATTGTAATATTCTTGTCATGTTGTATTTGCATAATAGTTCCACTTTAAATTATTTCGAGAGTTGATTATGAAATTATCTTTTAAAACAAAATCGCTGGTTGCTGCGATGAGTTTTATTTCTGCTGCACTGGTCAGTGGTGTTGCGGGCGCTGTTCAAACAGTCGATGCAGGTGTTCCTGAGTATCAAAAAGCCAGCGGCATTTCCGGTAACTTGTCCAGTGTGGGTTCTGATTCGCTGGCAAATTTGATGACGCTATGGGCTGAAGAGTTTAACCGCGCTTATCCTAACGTGAATATTCAGATTCAGGCGGCGGGTTCATCTACTGCGCCTCCAGCGTTAACAGAAGGTACGTCAAACTTGGGGCCTATGAGCCGCGAAATGAAGGATGATGAGCTGGAAGCCTTCGAAGATAAATACGGTTATAAACCGACAGCCATTCCAGTGGCAGTCGATGCGCTGGCTGTTCTTGTTAACAAAGACAACCCGGTTAAAGGCCTGACTATGGAGCAGGTTGATGCGATTTTTTCTTCTACACGCAAATGTGGCGGAGCAACAGATATTGCAACATGGGGTGATGCAGGTGTTGCCGCTTGGGGAGCTAAAAGCATCCAGTTATACGGACGGAACTCTGTTTCCGGTACTTATGGCTATTTTAAAGAACACGCCTTATGTAAAGGTGACTTCAAAAACAACGTAAACGAGCAACCAGGTTCAGCTTCCGTGGTTCAGTCAGTCACTTCATCGGCTAACGGCATTGGTTACTCCGGCATGGGTTATACGACATCGGGCGTCAAGATGGTGCCTTTGGCAAAAAAAGGCACAACAAATTTTGTTGAAGCGACACCTGAAAATGCAATCGCCGGCACTTATCCTTTGACGCGCTACCTGTATGTTTATGTCAATAAGAAGCCAAATCAGCCATTAGCGCCGCTAGAAAATGAATTTATGAAAATGGTGTTATCTAAAACTGGCCAGCAAGTGGTTATAAAAGACGGATATATTCCTCTTCCTGCGAAAGTTGTTGAAAAAGTAATGGCTACGCTTAAATAAAGTTTCAGATTAAGGATTGCTTTCAAAACAAGGAGTTAACTGTTGTGCAAGGACGCATAGACAGGGATGTTAGACTGAATTAACCTGTTATCTTCCTCCTCATAAAATTAAGGTTGATTGAGACAAAAGAGCGGCTGAGATTTGCATTGCGAATCTTGGCCGATTTTTGTTCTGGTTTTTTTGGTATCATTGTCACATTTCATTTCCAGAATCTCCGTATGTCTGAAACAAACACACGCATAAAATATCCCTCAATCATGGAAAAATCGTCTAATCAATATTACCAGCGATGGCGGCTAATAAAGGATTTATTGGCACGTTATGGTGTAGTGGCTGGTGGTCTGGGTGTGATCGTCGCTATCGTACTGATTTTCTTTTATCTGCTGTATGTGGTTTATCCCTTATTTATATCGGCGAAAGCGGAACCAGTCAGTCTTTATGATGTGCCGGAAAAAGCACTGGGCAACACTTTACTGCTGGAGATGGAAGAGCAAAATGAAGTAGCGGCCCGGTTTACTGACAGCGGACAAGTGGTGTTTTTTGAGGCTGCTACAGGCAAAACAATTTTGATACAAACAGTTGCGATACCGGAGGGTGCGCATATTGTCAGTTTTTCACAGGGTAGCCCTATCAGCGAGGGCGCAGTAATTTACGGTTTATCTGATGGCCGGGCAGTTATCGTAAAACATCAATATAAAGTTACCTATCCAAACAATGTGCGTGTTATTACGCCATCTCTTAAATATCCACTGGGTGAACAACCTCTGGTTCTGGATGATTCCGGCGCTGCTTTGGATAAAATTGCGGTTAAAGTCGGTGAAGATGCAACAACGATAGTTGCAAAAACCGCTGATACCCCCCAAGGCACAGGTAAAATTCGCTTAATCAATTTTCAAAAAGAACAGTCATTATTTGCCGATGAGGCTGCTTTAACACGTACGGATTCGGTTTTGGACATGCCGGCGGCAGGAATTGTCGATATGTTAATCGATAAAGATGAGTCCAAACTATATCTGGTCAGCAGTGACGGACGCTTAAGTTTTTTTGATATCAGTGATAAAAGCAGACCGGTTATCAGTCAGCATCAAAATGTAGTCGAGGCGGGGCAAAAAATCACCAGTATCACATTTTTAAACGGCGATCTTTCCCTGATGATAGGCGATACAACAGGACTGGTGTCGCAGTGGAGTATGGTTAAAGATTCGATGAATCGTCCAGCCATGGAAAAAATCAGGGTATTCAAAGTGTCCGATAAGCCTGTTATTGCGATCAATGCAGAACAGCGACGTAAAGGATTTATGACGATTGATGCTGATGGGGTCATGGGTATTTATCATTCAACTTCTGAAAGAGAAATGATTAAAGAGCGTGTTAGCGATGCACCCTCATCTGCTGCGACTCTGTCGCCGAGAGCTAATGCTTTATTAGTGCAGTCAGAAGACGGAAAAATGCATTTCTGGCATGTAGAGAATGAGCATCCTGAGGTCTCTATAAAGTCGCTTTGGCAGGAAGTCTGGTATGAAAGTTATCCAAAGCCTGATTATATCTGGCAATCATCTTCTGCAAACAATGACTTTGAGCCTAAATACAGTTTAACGCCATTAGTATTCGGTACGTTGAAGGCGGCGTTTTACGCGATGTTAGTGGCCATGCCTTTGGCGCTGATGGGCGCAATTTATTCGGCCTATTTTATGGCGCCGCGCATGCGGCAGTATGTAAAGCCAACCATTGAGATAATGGGAGCCCTGCCGACGGTCATTTTGGGGTTTCTTGCTGGATTATGGCTGGCTCCGTTTATGGAAGAGCATCTGGCAGGCCTGTTTGCACTGCTCATGATTATTCCAGTCGGGGTTATGCTGTTTGCCTTTGCCTGGCAATATTTACCGAAAGCCATTCAGCATAAAATACCAGAAGGCTGGGATGCTGCTTTATTAATACCGGTGATTCTACTAAGCGGCTGGTTTGCCTTTGTTGTGAGCGTGCCTTTGGAGTCGTTATTATTTAATGGCAGTATGCGAGAGTGGTTTAGCCGGGAATTTGGCATAGGCTATGATCAGCGCAATGCACTGGTGGTCGGCGTTGCGATGGGCTTTGCGGTCATTCCAACCATTTTTTCAATTGCAGAAGATGCCATTTTTAGTGTGCCGAAACATTTGACGGTGGGTTCTTTGGCCTTGGGTGCCACGCCTTGGCAAACCATGACTAGGGTCGTGTTATTAACCGCGAGTCCGGGGATTTTTTCCGCAGTCATGATTGGCTTTGGTCGAGCCGTTGGGGAGACCATGATAGTTTTAATGGCGACAGGGAATACGCCAGTGATGGATTTAAGCGTGTTTCAGGGCATGCGCACCTTGGCTGCAAATATCGCCGTTGAAATGCCGGAGTCGGAAGTCGACAGTACGCATTACAGGGTTCTGTTTTTAGCGGCGTTGGTGTTGTTCGTATTTACCTTTGTTTTTAATACTCTGGCCGAAGTCATTCGTCAGCGTTTACGTGAAAAATATAGCTCATTATGATCAGATTATGGTTTAAAAGTGGCACTCCTTGGATATGGCTCAATGCGGCAGCGGTTAGTGCCTGTCTCATTATGGTAATTGGTGTGCTTGGCTTGATTACGGCGCGTGGAATTGGGCACTTCTGGCCATCTCAAGTTGTGCAGTTCAGCTATCAGGAAGAAGCAGGGCAAGTTCAGACGATTATTGGTGAAAAAATCGATACCAGTATTACTCCGGCAGCAATGGCGAAATCGACAGGCCATAAAATGGCCGATGATGAAGAGACATTGGTGCAGTATCTGATTAAAACCGGTAATCGGGATATTACCGGCACTGATTTTCGCTGGATATTGGAACGCAATATTAAGCAGCAGGAATACCCGCCTGAAATGATGGTTGTGGAGCGGCGGGAGTGGGGTAATCTTTATGGTTATCTTGTAGCCGTTAAAGAAAACGGCGTCACTATCGCTACAGGCGAGCAGGCCTGGCCTGCCGTTCTGGAAAGAATAGACGCAGCTTTAGCTATTTATGACGACATAGCTCACCTGGAGAAAAAAGAGGTCGGCGCCATAAACTACAGTCTGGAGCAGTTAAGGCTTGAACAGAAAAGACTGCAGCTAAACAATAGCTGGGATGCAGCAGCGGAAAAAAAGATGGCAGCCGAAAAGGCAGAATTGGAAACTGAATACAAAAACCATCAAACGCAGCTAAGTGAATTGTATCGCCAAATTAGACGGGATAGTTTGGTCGCAAAGACAGAGGGCGGTAATGAGATTGAAATTCCTTTGTCTAAGGTAGTCAGGGTTTATCAGCCCAATACCATGAGTCTGTTCGATAAGATAGGGCATTACGGCATTAAGCTGGCTGAATTTTTAACCGATGATCCACGTGAGGCCAACACAGAAGGCGGTATTTTTCCGGCAATTTTCGGCACAGTCATGATGGTGATCATGATGTCGATTATCGTGACGCCGTTTGGTGTCATTGCGGCGGTTTATTTGCGCGAGTATGCAAAGCAGGGCTTTACCACAAGACTGATCAGGATTGCGGTAAACAATTTGGCGGGTGTCCCGTCTATTGTTTATGGTGTGTTTGGCCTGGGATTTTTTGTTTATATACTGGGAGGCAACATCGATCAGCTGTTTTTTCCGGAAGCGGCACCTGCTCCGGTATATGGTACGCCGGGGTTATTGTGGGCTTCGATCACGCTGGCATTGTTAACGTTGCCGGTTGTCATTGTTTCAACAGAGGAAGGCCTGGCGCGTATTCCCAAGTCCATACGCGAAGGCAGTCTGGCGTTAGGGGCTACCAAGCTTGAAACATTATGGCTTACTGTGCTGCCAATGGCGAGTCCTGCCATGATGACAGGGTTGATTCTCGCGGTCGCCAGAGCGGCTGGTGAAGTGGCGCCGTTGATGCTGGTTGGAGTCGTTAAGCTGGCTCCAACGTTGCCGCTGGATGGAAATTATCCATTTTTGCACTTAGACAGAAAATTTATGCATTTAGGTTTTCATATTTATGATGTCGGTTTTCAAAGTCCTAATGTTGAAGCCGCGAGACCCTTGGTTTATGCGACATCATTATTGTTGGTACTGGTCATTGTTGGGCTTAATTTGGCAGCAATATTAATCAGAAATCATCTGCGGGAAAAATACCGGGCACTAGAAGGTTAAAAAATGACAGCACAACAAGTACGTACACACTCCATTGATATGAGTTCTGTTTTACGCAGCAAGGGAAGTCAGGATGAAAAATCTGAGGCCTGTATTAAAGTAGAAAATCTAAAGCTTTTTTACGGAGAAAAGCAGGCATTGCATGGTATCAACATGGTAATGCCCAAGAAAAAGGTGACAGCCTATATTGGTCCCAGTGGCTGCGGTAAATCGACATTGCTGCGCTGCATTAACCGGATGAATGATCTGGTTGATAATGTCACCATTGAAGGCAAAATTCTGCTGGATGATGAAAATATCTATGATAAAGCGGTTAACGTGGCGGCTTTGCGCAGACGCGTAGGCATGGTATTTCAAAAGCCCAACCCTTTCCCCAAGTCCATCTTTGAAAATGTCACTTACGGACTTAGGATTCAAGGCATTAATGATAAACGTTTGCTGGAAGAAACAGTCGAAAATGCCTTGCGTGGTGCAGCTCTATGGGATGAAGTAAAAGACCGTCTAAATGACAATGCCTTGGGCTTGTCAGGCGGGCAGCAGCAGCGTCTGGTTATTGCAAGAGCGATTGCGATAGAACCTGAAGTGCTGCTGCTGGATGAGCCCGCATCGGCGTTGGATCCTATTTCAACGTTAAAGATCGAAGAGCTCATCAATGAGCTTAAGGAAAAATATACTATAGTCATCGTGACGCACAATATGCAGCAGGCCGCGCGGGTTTCCGATTACACGGCGTTTATGTACATGGGTGAGCTGATTGAGATGGGTAATACCAGCGAGTTATTTACCAATCCCGTCAAAAAACAGACAGAAGATTACATTACCGGACGGTATGGATAATTAGGAGCGAGCAATGGACAACAGCAAAATAGGACAACATATATCAGGCCAGTTTAATAAAGAGCTGGAAGATATTCGTAACAAAGTTTTAACGATGGGCGGGCTGGTTGAACGACAGTTAGAACTGGCAGTCAATGCTTTTACTACCGGTGATATAGAAACGGCCGAGCTGGTTATCAAGCAGGATAATGAAGTCGATGCACTGGAAATGGCTATTGACTTGGAGTGCGTGCAGATTATAGCGTTGAGGCAGCCGACTGCATTTGATTTAAGATTGTTACTTACGGTCATTAAAATCATTAACGAGCTTGAAAGAGCGGGCGACCTGGCCGAGCATATCGCGAATATGGCAATTCATTTATCGGATGCTGGCGTCGGCAGGCATGATGATTATTATGAATTGCAGCACATGGCCGATCTGGTTAAGGAAATGCTGCATGGTGCGCTGGACGTATTTGCCAGGATGAATATAGATGAGGTTACTACGATTACCGGTATGGATGAAAATGTTGACCGTGAGTACGGCAGTATTATCAGGCAGCTGATTACCCAGATGATGGAAGATCCTAGAAATATTACCCGGATGCTGGACGTGCTCTGGATTGCCCGCTCACTGGAAAGAATTGGCGATCATTCCCGTTATATCTGTGAGCATTTGATTTATATGGTCAAAGGCGAAGATGTACGCCATTTGACGCAGGCAGAATTGGAAAGAAAAGTGAAAGGCTAAATCGCTTTTAAAACTAAAAAGGCGAGTCATCTTTGGATGATTCGCCTTTTTTATGAGCTACTAAAAATGATTTTCTTGGCAGAATTATTTTTCCAGACCGATAAAGTCCCAGGCCTTGTGAGAGAAGGTTGCATCTTTATGTTCTGGGACGGGTGGTCCATTCGGATAGTTTAGTTCATAAACCCGGGTCGCATCCTTGGCAAGATCTACCATTTCAAGTTTAGCATAAGCTTCCTGCATGATTTGCAAGGCATAAGGAACCGCAGGGGTGCGCTGATATTTCTCAATGACGGTAGAGGCCCTGTTGACTGCGGCAAGATAAGCTTTCCGCTTCATGTAAAAGCGGGCAACGTGGATTTCATGCATCGCCAGATTGTTCTTAAGCGCGATCATACGTTGCTGGGCATCGGGTACATATTTGCTTTGCGGGAACCTGCGGATCAGTTCAGCAAAATTATCATAGGAATCACGAGCATATCCGGGATCACGTTGTGAGGTATCGGTAGGCAGGAAACGGTCGATAAAGCCTATACCGCGATTGTAATTAACCAGGCCTTTCAAATAATATGCATAATCAACACTGGAGTTCCGTGGGTTGACCTTGATAAAGCGGTCGGCGGCGGCGATTGCGGCTTCAGGATCGCTATTTTTATAATAGGCGTAAGCAATATCCAGCTGTGTTTGAGCGGATTCATCACCAAAAGGATAGCGGGATTCAAGTGCTTCGTAGAGCTTGATGGCCTTTTCATAGTTGCCGGCTTCGACTGCTGTTTTAGCCTGGCTGCGGAACTTTTCGGCATTCCAGTCGGCGTATTCATCTTCTGTATCAGTGTCACTGGAGCCGAGGCTTTTAAGTGTTTCGCAACCTTGAAGAGACAGGCCTAAACAACAGATAAATAAAAATTTAATTAAAATTAATCGCATAGTGCTAACGACACGCTGTAAAATTAGAGGTTTTCTCGCTAGATAAGAACTGCGATACTTGAAATGTCACGGTAACTGGCGAGTATAACTTAACAATGGGTTAATCAGAAGAACTTGTTATGACAAGATTAACGGCAGAAGTGCCATTTGAAATGGCTGGCATGCGATTAGATCAGGTGCTTGCGGAACTGTTTACAGATTATTCGCGCAGCAAGTTGCAATCCTGGATTAAATCCGGTCGGGTGCAGGTCGACGACTTAACGCTTAAGCCAAAAGACAAACTTGAAGGCGGTGAAGTGATAACTATGGATGCCGAAGCGGAAGTCGTGGTGACATCTGAAGCTGAAGCCATTCCTTTGGATATTATTTTTGAAGATGAAAGCATATTAATAGTCAATAAACCGGCAGGCTTGGTGGTGCATCCGGCAGTGGGGAACTGGAATGGAACGCTGCTAAATGCCTTGTTAAATCATGATCCAAATCTGGAAACCTTGCCCAGGGCAGGCATTGTGCACAGGCTTGATAAAGAAACCAGCGGACTGCTGATGATTGCAAAAACATTGCAAGCCCATAACAGTCTGACGCAACAGTTGCAGGATAGGACGATTACCCGCCAATATCTGGCGATTACCCGTGGACGAATGACGGCGGGCGGAACGATAGATGAACCTATCGGCAGGCACCCTACTGATCGTAAACGCTATGCAGTCAGGGAGAATGGCAAGTTTTCCGTGACTCATTACCGGGTTGGTCAGCGCTTTACTCGCCATACACTGGTTCAGGTTAAGCTGGAAACCGGTCGTACCCATCAGATCAGGGTGCATATGGCGCATATCCGTTTTCCTTTGCTTGGCGATCAGGTTTATGGTGGGCGCTTTCAAATGCCACCGGATTGCAGCGAACGGCTGGAAAAAGAATTGCGCAGCTTTAAGCGTCAGGCCTTGCATGCGGCAAAATTGGGCTTGCAGCATCCCGTAACCGATGAATATTGTGAATGGGAGCAGCCAATGCCTGATGATATGGCTCGGTTGCTCGAAGCTTTAGCGGACAATGACGGGGATTAGTCATGCTTTAAGCCCTGACTGGCCTGCGCCAGCCAATGTTCATGCGGCGACTACGTTGCGTACCGGCGGAGTCAGTTGCGGCGCTTATACCGGTCTTAATCTGGCCATGCATGTTGGCGATAATGCCGGTCTGGTTAAACATAACAGGCAGATCATTAAAGAGTTGTTGAATTTGCCCGCCGAACCAGTTTGGCTGGATCAAGTACACAGTAATCGAGCAGTAAAGGCGGTAAAAACAGCATCACTGCAACAAGCTGACGCTAGTTATACTTCTGACTCGGGAGTAGTGTGTGCTGTGATGACGGCGGACTGTTTACCGTTGCTGGTTTGCAGTAGCGATGGAACCCATGTGGCCGCCATTCATGCCGGTTGGCGCGGCTTATTGGCAGGTGTAATCAGTAATACGCTCACCGCAATGCAAATCCAAGATTTGCTAGTTTGGCTGGGGCCTGCAATCGGACCTGAATGTTTTGAAGTGGGCTCTGAAGTACGCGCTGCTTTTCTGGGCAAGTCTGCAGCATTCATAAAAGCTTTTAAAGAGCAAAGTAACGGTCAATGGCTGGCGGATATTTATCAACTGGCCAGGATTGATCTGGCTATGCTCGGCATAGATAAGGTCTATGGCGGTAATTTTTGTACCGTCACCGAACATGAACGTTTTTATTCGTATCGCCGGGATAAAGAAACAGGGCGTATGGCTACGCTAATTTGGAGAGAATAAAGTAGTGGATTTATTGGTATTAATTATCATCTTTACAGCCATCGGTGGTGTGCTAAGCGTTATGGCGGCTGCGGCTTTTCTATTGTTGCCGGATCGGCACAGGAATGCAGTGCTACCTCACGGGATCAGTTTTGCAATTGGCGCATTATTGGCGGTTGCCTTTTGGGGATTGATTCCCGAGGCATTTGCAGAAATAAAACCTGAGCAGTTTCAGTCATTATCCGGGACAATTTTGGCGGGCGTGCTCGGTTTTTTTGTGCTGGAAAAGTTGCTGATCTGGCGTCATTGTCACTTTGGCAGTTGTGAGGCACACGGCGATGAAGATGATCGCAGCCATGAGCATAGTCATAGCCATGGCATGGTTAAGTCGGCTGGCGCGTTGATTATTCTCGGTGACAGCATCCACAATTTTGTTGATGGGGTTTTAATTGCGGCAGCGTTTTTGACCGATGTTCAATTGGGGATAGTCACCAGTCTGGCCGTTGCAGCGCACGAAATTCCTCAGGAAGTAGGTGATTTCGCGATTTTGTTACACAGCGGTTATTCCAAAAGAAAAGCGCTTTTTTACAATATGTTCGCCAGCTTAACAACTGTTTTGGGCGGTGTATTGGCGTATTTTGGCTTGGAAGGTTTGCATGACAGTCTGCCGTATTTTCTGGCGCTGGCAGCCTCAAGCTTTATTTATATCGCGGTCGCCGATTTGATACCGTCGTTGCATAAAAAGACCGATATGAAGACTTCGTTGCAGCAGATTGCCTTGATTGCTGCAGGTGTATTGTTGATCTGTTTGTTGCATGGCATTGCCCATAATATGGAGGCTTAGGGCGTAGACCGGGTTATACATAGCGTAACCTGACGAACTAATGCTGCACCCGTTGGGTTACGGCGCAAAAATGCGCTTAACCCAACTCTTCAGCTTTTACCTTGTATCTGATACTTAAGTGGTTACGTCAGGTTCAGTTCTGCCGGTGCGTTTTTTGACTTCACAAAACTGCTCGGCTAGGTTGATTAATTCTGCTAAGGCCACTTGAGCATCCTGATCATGCCTGGATGCGTCGGCTTCAAAGCGTTCCAGATAGATTCTTAAAGTTGCGCCAACTGTTCCGGTTCCCGATAACCGAAAAATAATGCGGGAGCCATTTTCAAAGCCGATGCGTATGCCCTGATTGCTGCTGATGCTGCCGTCTACCGAGTCTTCATAACTGAATTCATCGGCATATTTAATTGTGTACTCGCCGAAAGTTTGTCCCGGCAATGCGGGTAATTGACTTCTCAGGTGGTCAACAATGCCGTTGGCTATATCCATTTCTACGGCTTCATAGTCGTGCCTACAATAAATATCGCGGCCGAATTTTTGCCAGTGTTCATGCACAATGTCGGCAACGGACTGGCGTTTTATGGCGATTAAGTTTAGCCAGAACAGCACCGCCCATAAACCGTCTTTTTCCCGTACGTGATTCGAGCCGGTGCCGAAACTTTCTTCGCCGCACAGGGTGATTTTTCCTGCATCCAGTAGATTGCCGAAAAACTTCCAGCCGGTCGGGGTTTCGTAGCAGGGAATGTTGTAACAGGCAGCGACGCGGTCAACTGCTTGGCTGGTGGGCATGGAGCGGGCCACGCCGCGCAATCCTTGGGCATACGCCGGAATTAAATGCGCGTTGGCCGCCATAATGGCCAGGCTGTCACTGGGGGTTACAAAAATGTTGTTGCCGGTAATCATATTGCGGTCGCCATCGCCATCAGAAGCGGCACCAAAAACAGGCGCTGCTGAACTGAACATTTGCTCTGCGAGTTCCTTGGCGTGCGCTAAATTGGGGTCAGGGTGATGGCCGCCAAAATCTTCCAGCGGTTCGGCATTAATGACCGAATCCGGCGTTGCACCCAATATGTCTATTAATATTCTTTTTGCATAAGGGCCGGTAATGGCATGCATGGCGTCAAAGAGCAGGGTGATATAACCTGAGCTAATGCTTTGTTTAAGTAAATCGAAGTCGAAAATAGACTGCATCAGTTCCGCATAATCGGTCACCGGGTCGATGATAGTGATGCTAAGGTTGTCTATTTGATGAGTTCCGATGTGATCCAAGTCGATGTCTTCGATTTGGGCTGTTTTATAGCTGTCGATGGTCAGGCTGCGCTGATAAAACGCGTTAGTGTCTTTTTCTGGAGCAGGGCCACCATTGCTAGCATTATATTTAATGCCGAAATCTTCGTTAGGACCGCCGGGATTATGGCTGGCAGAAAGGATTAGGCCTCCGTAGGAATTATATTTTCTGATAATATGTGATGCTGCAGGGGTAGACAGTAGCCCGCCTTGGCCTATAATGAGTCCACCAAAACCGTTGGCGGCCGCCATTTTAATGATGATTTGTATGGCCGTCCTGTTAAAATAGCGACCATCTCCGCCCAATACCAAGGTTTTTCCGGTGAAGTCGCCTAAAGAATCGAAAATTGATTGGACAAAATTTTCCAGGTAACCGGGTTGTTGGAATATCTTAACTTTTTTTCTGAGTCCCGATGTTCCCGGATTCTGGCCGTTGTACGGATGGGTTGTGATAGTTTCTATTTGCATGCTTGATCCTTTTTGCGACAATTAACGTGGTGGACTAAAGTACACCAAAAATTTTATCTAGTGTAGAGCATTATATGTTTCGAAATTGTTTATTGTTGTGTTGTAGTCTTTTTTCTTTTACTGTAGTTGCGGATGATGATGTCTGGCTTTTGGTGGATACTACGGCTCTTAAGATTGAGGTAAAAAAAGGCGAGAAGACGCTGGAAACCATAAATGATATTGCTATCGGTCGAGGAGGTGCTGGAACCAAGATGCATCGAGGGGATAATATCACACCCTTTGGAAACTACAGAATTGGTTGGGTTGGTGAAAAAAGTTCTTTTCGAAAGTTTTTCGGATTGACTTATCCTTCCCCGGAAGATGCAGAGAAAGCTTTAATGGAGGGCGTTATTAACAAGGGTACTTATAACAGTATCGTGACTGCTCATCGATATCATCAAATACCCCCGCAAAATACACCTTTAGGTGGGCGAATCGGTATTCATGGACTAGGGCGAGCTGATGAAAAAATCCATAAATCGATGAATTGGACTCATGGATGTATCGCGTTAACTAACGGCCAGATTGATCATTTGAGTCAATGGATAGACAAAGGTACGGTGGTAAAAATAAAATAATACTAGAAAATAATTTTAAAATAGTGCAAAATTAAAATTAGTAAGGATTTTTTGTAGTAATAACTTTGAGAAGGAAAAATAATATGAAAAAAGTAATGAAATTATCCATGATTGCTCTGGTTGCTAGCTTGGTTGTTGGTTGTGCTACCAATTCAGATATCGAAAACTTACAGTCACAAATTGATGGTTTGAAAACTTCAGTTGCACAAGCTTCTTCTGATGCAGCTGATGCATCTGCAAAAGCAGCTGCTGCTGAGTCTGCTGCAAATCGCGCTGCCCAATATGCTCAAGACACAAACAGCAAATTGGATAGCATGTTCAAAAAATCAATGATGAAATAAATCATTACTGATTTTAGAACACCAAAAGCCCGGTGGGATTCCCGCCGGGCTTTTTTTTTGAGCACATGCTTCAGTTGCTGTCGCATGAGCGTCTCTGGTAAAGTTACTCCGGATCTCATTAGTTATTAATGCAGTGTTTACAAAGTCTACCGAAATCTTCATTTCCAGCGATTGCTGATCATATAAACAATTGATCCAGTGATAGCGTCCATGCTGGGATTTAAAATCTTGTCAGCAATTTCCTTATTTTGAATATTTAGGCATATATTTGTTGTGATGATTCGAATTCAAGCAATGTTACACATGGTAGAATAAACAATTTTTTGAATTCACACACTTCATGCGTTTAATTAGAGGATTGTCTCATTTAGAACCGTTAAGGAACGGTTGCGTACTGACTATCGGAAATTTTGATGGCTTACATTTAGGCCATAGAACGGTGATAAAAAAACTGGCTGAGCGTGGTGCAGCATTAGGTCTGCCCGTTATTGTTATGATCTTTGAACCGCAGCCGCTGGAATATTTTCTTGGGGAAAATGCGCCGTCAAGGTTGATGCGTTTGCGGGAGAAGGTAATTCAGTTTTCTAAATTGCCCGTTGATGATTTGCTTATATTACGATTTAATCAGTTTTTTTCAAACTGTGATGCCGAGCATTTTATTGAAGATGTTTTAATCAAAAAATTGAATGTAAAGCATTTGGTAGTTGGAGATGATTTCCATTTTGGTAAGGCCAGGCGAGGCAACTTTGCCATGCTGAAGGATAAGGGGAAGGTATTCGGTTTTGATGTCGAAGATACTGGATCTTATCAATTAGCCGGACTTCGAGTAAGCAGCACCCTAATCAGGGATGCTTTGGGTGCGGGTGATTTGGCTCTGGCGGAGAAATTGCTAGGTCACGGTTATTCTGTTTGCGGGCGGGTAGTGCATGGGGATAAGCGTGGAAGAACCATCGGGTATCCTACTGCAAATATAAAAATGTTTAGAAGAAATGCGCCTGTGGATGGTGTGTTTGCCGTTACTATGACTGGTATTAACGGAATGGAGTTTGAAGGTATTGCAAATGTAGGCATACGGCCTACGGTTAATGGTTCAAAGGTTATACTGGAAACGCATTTATTTGATTTTGAAAAAGAAATTTACGGACGTTATGTGGAAGTGCATTTCAAACAAAAGATCAGAGATGAAATACGTTTTCAGTCACTGGAGCAGCTTAAAGTCCAGATCGTAAAAGATGTGGCTGAGGCAAAAAAGATTTTTGCGGATTTTAAAAGTTTATGACGATGGATTATAAAAAAACACTGAATTTACCGAACACTGCGTTCCCTATGAAAGGCAATCTGGCTCAGCGTGAGCCGGAACGTTTAAAAAAGTGGGACGAAGCTGACTTGTATAACAAAATCAGGCATGAATTTGCCGGACGGCCAAAGTTTATTTTGCATGACGGTCCTCCCTATGCCAATGGCGAGATTCATATCGGTCATGCGGTAAACAAGGTTTTAAAGGACATCATTATTAAATCGAAGTCGCTAAGTGGTTTTGATGCGCCTTATGTGCCGGGCTGGGACTGTCACGGCTTGCCGATTGAATTACAGGTGGAAAAGAAAATAGGTAAAGCAGGCGTGAAAGTATCACCAGCCGTTTTCCGCAAAGCCTGTCGCGAATATGCCGGCAAGCAGGTCAATATACAAAAAGAAGCGTTTGTCAGGCTGGGCATTTTAGGTGATTGGGATCATCCGTATTTAACTATGGATTTTGCTTTTGAAGCCGACATCGTTCGTTCGTTAGGGAAAATCAACCAAAAAGGCCACATATCAAAAGGCGCCAAGCCCGTACATTGGTGTACGGATTGTGGTTCTGCATTGGCCGAAGCTGAAGTTGAATATGAAGATAAACATTCGCCTGCGGTAGATGTTCGTTTTCAGGTCGTTGATGAAGCCGGATTTATGAGCCTGTGTCACCATGCCCCTGAGCACGAGGGACAAGGGTCATTGTCTGTAGTCATATGGACAACCACACCGTGGACTTTGCCTGCAAATCAGGGCGTTGCGTTAAACCCTGATCTGGAATACGCGGTAGCGCAATGTGACAAAGACGGCAAAAAAGAGCGATTGGTGATCGCAGAAGCGTTGCTTAAAGATGCGATGCTGCGTTATGACATTGAAAACTATCACGTGATTGCCTACTGCAAAGGTGCCGCGTTAGAAAATCAGTTATTGCAGCATCCTTTTTATGATCGGCAAGTGCCAATAATCTTGGGCGATCATGTCACCACTGAAGCCGGAACCGGCGCAGTACATACCGCGCCAGGGCATGGACAGGACGATTATATCGTTGGTCAGAAATATGGTTTACCGGTTGATAATCCGGTAGGTAACGATGGCGTTTTCCTGCCGAACACTGAGATCTTTGCCGGCGAGCATGTGTTTAATGCCAACAAGCATGTTCTGGAGGTGCTGGAAGAAAAAGGTAAACTGGTGCACCACGTAGCGATTTTGCACAGTTATCCGCATTGCTGGCGTCATAAAACCCCGATCATTTTTAGAGCCACTCCGCAGTGGTTTATCTCGATGGAGAAAAATAAATTGCGGGAGCAGGCGCTAGATGAAGTTAAGCGCGTTACCTGGATTCCAGAATGGGGTCAGGCGCGTATTGAAAGCATGATGGAAGGCCGTCCTGACTGGTGTATTTCCCGTCAGCGTACTTGGGGTGTGCCTATCGCGTTTTTTGTCCATAAAGAAACCGGAGAATTGCATCCGCGTACGGCTGAATTGATTGAGCAAGTCGCCAAACGGATTGAAGAAAAAGGTATAGAAGCTTGGTTTGAGCTGGATGCAGCCGAATTAATAGGCGATGAAGCTGCTCAATACGAAAAAATGACCGACACACTGGATGTCTGGTTTGATTCCGGTGTTACTCATGCTTGTGTATTAAACAGGCGTGAGCAGCTGGCGTTTCCGGCTGATTTGTATCTGGAAGGTTCTGACCAGCATCGCGGCTGGTTTCAGTCATCATTGCTGGCATCTACAGCAATGAATGATGTAGCCCCCTACAAGGCAGTCTTGACCCATGGATTTACCGTAGATGCAGACGGAAAAAAAATGTCCAAATCAAAGGGCAATGTCGTCGCTCCGCAATCGGTAATGAAGGATCTTGGTGCTGATGTATTGCGTTTATGGGTTGCGGCGACGGATTATCGTGGTGAAATGACAGTGTCGGATGAAATTCTTAAGCGGACCTCAGACGGCTACAGACGCTTAAGAAATACCGCGCGATTCCTGCTGTCTAATCTGGATGATTTTGACCCGGCGCAACATTCGGTTGATAGCAATGATTTGCTGGCGCTGGATCGCTGGGTTGTGGATAGAGCTTATGCGCTACAGGAAGAAGTTAAAGCGGCCTATGAGACGTATCAATTTCAGCATATCTACCAGAAAGTGCACCATTTTTGTGTGATTGATCTGGGCGGGTTTTATCTGGATATAATCAAAGACCGTCAATACACCGCAAAAGCCGATGGTTTGGCGCGGCGCTCGGCGCAAACTGCGATGTATCATGTACTTGAAGCATTAACGCGCTGGCTGGCACCGATTATCAGCTATACTGCTGATGAAATCTGGCAATACATGCCGGGTGAGCGCAGTGAATCGGTGTTTTTGGAAACCTGGTATCAGGGCTTGGTCAGGCTGGATGATTCAGCTGCGATGAACCGCGATTTCTGGCAAAACATAATGGCTGTTCGGACAGCTGTTAGTAAAGAGCTGGAGAAGAGTAGGGCTACGGGCGATATCGGTTCTTCCTTGAATGCGGAAGTCGAGTTGTATTGTAATGCTGAATTTTTTGGCGCCTTGAACCAGTTGGCAGATGAATTGCGCTTTGTCTTTATTACTTCCAATGCCTCGGTAATGCCTGGGTATGATGCCCCAAGCGATGCGATTCAGACCGAGGTAGAAGGTGTTAGATTAAAAGTCGTTGTTTCGGAGCACAAAAAATGTGTGCGTTGCTGGCATCAGCGGCCTGATGTGGGTGGAAATTCAGAGTACCCTGAACTTTGTGGTCGTTGCGTGGAAAACGTGGCGGGCGTTGGCGAACAACGGCAATTTGCGTGAGTTGATATGTTGAAATGGTTATGGTTGTCGTTGTTGGCGTTAATTCTGGATCAGGCGAGTAAGCTTGCCGTAGATGGCTCGATGAAGCTTTATCAATCTATCCAGATAATGCCGTATTTTAATTTGACCTATGTGCACAATACCGGTGCGGCTTTCAGTTTTCTGAGTGAAGCCGGAGGCTGGCAGCGCTGGTTTTTTGCAGGACTGGCCTTGGTGATTAGTGTCGTCATTGCGGTCTGGTTGGCTCGATTGAAGAAGCATGAGACCATGTTGGCGGTGGCTTTGGCGCTTGTTTTGGGCGGCGCTGTCGGTAATTTGATTGACCGGTTGGTCTATGGCTATGTCATCGATTTTCTTGATGTTTATTACCAGGATTGGCACTGGCCCGCTTTTAATATTGCAGATTCCGCCATTACTTTAGGTGTGGTGCTGATGCTGGCGGAATCATTTGGTTTCGGACGTTCGAAAGAACCGTATTTATTGTAAGACAATTCCTGATAATAAATGAATCAAGGTTGTCACGATTCATTCAATAAGCAGAACAATCTTTGCCAGTCAAAAGATGCGCCGGGGTCATTTTTTCGCCCTGGCGCGATGTCGCTGTGTCCCGTAATGCGTTGTGCCGATAACTCAGGATAAGACTTGAGCAAAGTTTGAATCACGGCTGTGAGCTGCAGATATTGCTGGTCTGTATATTCAACGTGTTCGGTGCCTTCAAGCTCTATGCCAATAGAAAAATCATTACATCGTTCTCGGCCTTCATATTCTGATTTCCCTGCGTGCCAGGCGCGCTTGTCAAATGGTACATATTGAACGACTTTCCCTGTGCGCTTGATCAGTATATGTGCAGATACGGTTAGCTGATGAATTTCTTCAAAATAGGGGTGTTTATTGGGATCAAGCTGGTTGCAAAACAGCTGATCTATATAAAAGTTGTCAAATTCGCCGGGCGGAAGGCTGATGCAGTGGATAACCAGTAATGAAATATCCGTCGGGTCGGGTCTTTCATCATAGTTTGGTGAGGGTGTTTGGGTAATGTCAGTTAACCAGTGCTGGTTTATATTCATGGAATTGGCAAACAAGTAAAAAATCGAAAAAAAATCACTATATCCGGACTAAAAAGGCCTATTATTGGTTAAAACAGCAACTGGGTATAGTTCTCTTACGATAAGGGCTAATAATTTTTTAAGCGACACCAGAAACATTGCCATGGACATTCAGCAGCAGATAAATGCAAATCCAAATACCGCAGAGGCTTTAGTCAGCGTTAAGGCCGTCTTTTATCAGTATTTTGAAGCACACGTCGACTATTGCTGTATGCGAATTGATCTTGAGTTTGGATTACAGTTAGGCAAAAATCGCGAAAAAAAAGATAAGGAAAATTATAAAAAACTGCTGGAATATCTACGTTCAGTACGGAAAGATATTAAGCAGGATTATTTGCTTAAAGTGAGTGAGGCTTTCGAGGATAGTACCCGAAAAGTTGTAAATAACCCAAGTGGGAAATTTGATTTTTCTAAAGCTTCGTTGGTCAATGATGATGTAGTGGAAGAAGACTATGCAGTTGCCATGATTATCCGAAAGTGTGAGCATTTGTTTCATCAAGAATTGAATAGTTTCAATAAACGGCTCGCTATTCTGCAGGGAAAACAAGCTATTGCTGATTGTCGAAATCCAATTTCGCCAGAAAAGCTGGTTCGTGCTTTGGTTGAAATTGTTAAGTCGCTGAAATTAAATACGGATTACCGAATTGCATTGTATAAAACATTTGAAGTTAATGTATTTAGCCATCTGGGATTTATCTATCGTGAACTGATTAAACAGTGCGAAGCAGGCACGATTGCACGGATACAAGAGGTAGAGCAACGCATGGAGCGGTTGCCGGGAGTGACGCAATTATATGAGATGGCTGAGATTAAAGCAGAGACTGAGCCGGTTATTTCAAGCATTGAACAGATCGGTGAAGAGTTCAGGAGGTTACAGAATAAATTGGAGCTATGGCGTTCAATTCATAGTCCTTCTGCTTATGATCAAATTCCAGCTACGCAGAACACTTGCTATGAGCATTTTGAAATAAAAAATGCGCTGCAAATTATCCGACAGTTTGATGGTGAATCCTCTCTCCCAGATGAAAGGAAGCAGCAATCGTTAAAATGGCGAGTGATTAAAAAACTTGAGGAGTTAGATTTCAGTGATGAAGTCAGGAGTTTAGCCCAAGATGACGAAGATACGCTGGATTTGGTGTCGTTGATTTTTAGCGAAATAGAGCAGGATGAATTGCTATCCAGCGTTTTAAAATCAAGTATTCTGCAGTTAGAAATACCTCTGTCTGCGGCCATTTTAGGGCGCTACAGTTTTTTCATAAACTCAGACAATTCCATCAGGCAGTTACTTGATGAGGTATTCGCAGCCGGGTTGTTTTTGAATGAAGATGATCATGATCATCTTCATGATGACCGATTAATTCAGCAGCAAATTACAGGCATCGTGAAAAGAATGACTAAAAATAGCGGTTTCGAATTTTCTGGCTGGACAGCAGAGGCGAGTGAGTTTTCGACTTATCTGAACAAGCAAAAACAGCGCAGTCAGATGGTTGAAGATAATGCCAGGCAGTTGATGCGCAATAAAGAAGTGCAGGTCTCGAACAGAAAAGCTGTCGCTATGGCTATTGAGAATAGTATGCAGGGCAAAGAGCTGCCGGCAGCGATTGCTGATTTTATCCGTGATGTTTGGCAGGATGTCCTGTTAGCTGCTTATGAGCAAAAAAAGAAAGAGCCAGAACGGTGGGAAAAATCAGTGCAGGCGATGGATGAGCTGATTATTAGCGTGATGCCGCCGACAGATGACGCTGAAAGAAAGCAGATATTAAATTTATTGCCTGGGCTGATTGCAGAATTAAGAAATGGCTTGAAACAAATTTCATACGATAAATCTGCGCAGTCGCATTTTTTTAAAGATCTCGCCGTATGGCACATTACCTTGATAAATAAAAAAGTAGCAACGGGTTCTTTTAATAAAAGCAGCGCGGTGCCTGTCAATAGAGCGGAGATAAAAGCTGAAGCTATAGCAGACAATAGCACAGAACAGGTCGTCAATCTTGCCGAGGAAAGCTGGGTGGCATTCATTTCAGAATCCGGAAGGCAATGGGGAAAGCTGGCTTGGAAAAGTGTTGATGACTGTATGGATGCAGAAGGAAGAGCAATTGTCGAGTCAAGAAACATGCTGTTTGTCGGTAAAAACGGTGAAAAAATACTTGAAATTCAAATGGACGGGTTAGCTGAAAAGTTGCGGCATGGACAGGCCGCTATTGTTAAAATGAATGAAAAAACAATCACTGAAAGAGCGCTTTCAAAACTAATGAGTTTATGACAGATCAATTAAGAATTGCAGAAGTAAAACCCTTTCTCGAAGAAGACATTGGTTCCGGAGATATAACGGCAGCCATTATTCCTGAAACAATGACAGCAGAAGCTGAAGTGATGACTCGGGAAAATATGGTACTTTGTGGTCAAGGTTGGTTTGATGCGGTATTTAAGTATCTGGATGCTAACGTAAATATCAATTGGCTGGCGGCTGAAGGCGATGCAGTCAGTAAAGGCGCAACATTATGCAAACTCAGCGGGTCGGCCAGAAGTTTATTGACCGGCGAGCGGACGGCGCTGAATTTATTGCAAACCTTGTCTGCTACGGCAACCATTGCCAGGCAATATGCCGACGCTGTTTCCGGCACGGGCTGTAAAGTGCTGGATACGCGAAAAACTATTCCGGGACTGAGGAATGCACAAAAATATGCGGTGGCTTGTGGCGGATGTTACAACCATCGGATCGGCTTATACGACGGAGTTTTGATCAAGGAAAACCACATCATAGCTGCAGGCTCCATAGCCAAGGCAATTCGGTCGGCGCGTGAACTGACATCGGTTCCTGTGGAAGTGGAGGTCGAATCCATGCAGGAATTGGCAGAGGCAATCGCGGCAAAACCTGACCGGATCATGCTGGATAATTTCAGCCTTAAAGATATGGCCGCAGCGGTAAAATTAAATTCCGGAGCCATAGAGCTTGAGGCATCCGGCAATATCGATCTGGACAATATACGTGTCATTGCTGAAACAGGTGTCGATTATATTTCAATCGGTGCATTAACCAAGCATGTCAGGGCGATTGATTTATCAATGCGCATTAAGCTGGTGCATTAACATGATTGAAAATCCTGCGACTGCCAGGGATGGCGGGCGCGACTGCTTCCGACAGTCGTCGGCATTTCCTCCATCCATGGAGGTCAGAAGTGTCGCAATCGATAGGGAGTCTGTGCGACAACATAGGCCAAACAGATCAGTCACGGAGTTTATGTAATGGGGGTTCGTGATGGCGATCAGCATTAATCCCAAGCATTATTGAAATACGAAGTCGTGCATAACCCGTCGTTTCTTTTACAATGGTATTGCTATCGTGAAATAGCCATTTACATTTACAGTCTCTCACCCTAGGAAAAATAATGAAAAAAATAAACATATTACTGGCAGCGCCATTGTTGTTTGGCTTGTCAAGCGCCGCTGTATTTGCTGATACTCTGAAATCTGACAAAGATATTGTCGGTAGCTGGTTTTTGGAATATACAAAAAAATCAGAGGACGCTGCAGAAAAGAAGCCTATGGGCATGACCTGGGTATTTAAAGATAGTCAATTGATCCAAAAAGATATTCCTCAGGTTAGGGGCGATACTTATGATGCCCCTGCTGTTGCTTATGTTGTTGAAGATGGCAATTTAAAAGTCGGCGTGCTGGGTAGAGCGGGTAAATTTGATAATTACTCTGTAGTGGAAAAAACCGATACCACGATGACACTTAAAGACACAAACTACGGAAGCTACATGTACTTTAAGAAGAAGTAAATCATTCGGCGGAACTCCCCTCGCGGGGGTTCCGGCCTACAACTACAAGGCTGGCTTGCATATTGTAACTGAGTATTACTGTTGAGCTTAGATAGCAACTCATTTAACCGCACTGATTTCAAGCATGGAAACCAACTATTTTGATCCGGTGCAAACAGAGTTGCGCAAAGGCGTAAACCTGATTGAGGCCAGTGCCGGAACCGGCAAGACCTACGCTATAGCAATGCTGGTTCTGCGTTTTGTGGTTGAACAGGACATAGCAATTGAGAAATTGCTGGTGGTCACGTTTACCAAGGCGGCAACTGAAGAACTCAAGGACCGGGTGCGGGCCAGACTGGCCGAAGCCAGGAGGGCTTTGAGCGGGCGCGTCCAAAACATCGACAGCAATGTGCTCGACTGGCTGGAAAATCTCAATATAGATCCCGAGTTGGTTAAGCAGCGCCTGACTGTGGCGCTGCTGGACATCGATCAGGCAGGGATTTTTACCATCCACGGTTTTTGCCAGCGTGTGTTGCGGGAACACGCGCTGGAAAGCGGGCAATTATTTGATGCCGAACTGACCGGTGATCTTGCTGTTATCAAACAGGCTTGTGCGGACGACTTCTGGCGCAAGCAGATTTATAACCGTTCGGCCTGGGAAGTTGCGGTATTAACCGCGGACTATAAGACCCCGGATGCCCTGCTTGCCAGTGTAAATTTCATTGCCGCGCATGAGAGCGTGTATCCGGATAGCCAGAATTTGGATGTGCTACTGGCCGAGCTGCGCCGGCTGGCAGAACTGGCGAAAGATAAGCTGGACGATTGCGCAAGTTCTTTGCGCGACAGGTTCGCGGACGAAAAATTCAAGGTCAGTTATACCGACACTTTTGAGCTGCACTTTGCGGCGCTTAAGGATTGGCTATATGGCACTACCACACAGATCCCTAGCATTGACGCTTTTGCATTGTTGACCAAAAATGGGCTGATGGAAGCTCTACATGGCGGCAAATTCAGAGCCAATAAAACCCAGACCGGCGACCAGCGCAAAGCTGAATACTTAGCCGAATTGGCGATAGATACCTCCGTTTTTGATGCGCTGGCCTCAGCGTTTAAACAAATCACCCTGATATTTCGCAGAACCCTGCTGGACAGCTTGCTCGAGGACTTGGATAAACGTCTGCAGCAGCTTAACGTGCTGTCATTTGATGATTTAATCACCCGTCTGGCTGAGGCGTTGCAGAGTGACAGAGGCGCATTGTTGACTGTTGAACTGCAACAGCGGTTTGAAGTCGCTTTGATTGATGAATTTCAGGATACCGATGATAGCCAGTGGTTTGTCTTCTCTTCGTTATTCGCAACTTCCAGCCAGTATTTATATCTGATCGGCGATCCCAAGCAGGCAATCTACAAGTTTCGCGGTGCAGATATTTATTCGTATCTGGACGCTCAAAAACAGGCCGAACATCAATTTACGCTGGGGAAAAACTGGCGCTCTCATCCGCGGTTAGTCGATGCGGTGAACGCCCTATTTCAAAGAGATCAGGCGTTTTTGCTGGAAGATCTGGAGTTTAAAAACGTCAAACCAGCCAAGTCCCCAGAGGACGGCGAGTTGCATCAGGCAGGGCGGGCAGTTGCACCGATGGTGCTATGGCAATTGCCGGAAAGCGATAGCAATACAGGATACTGGATGGCAGGTAAGGCAGCGGAAGAAATCAGGAACGCCTTTGTTAAAGAGGTCGTCGATCTACTGACCAATGATTACAGTCTGCAGCCTGCTGATAGGATCTTGCAGCCTAAAGACATTGCCATACTGGTAAGGACTAATGTTCAGGCTAGAGACTATCAGGCGGCACTGCGGGGGGTGGGCGTGCCTTCGGTATTAAACAGTACCGAGTCGGTTTTTGTCTCGCAGGAAGCGGCTGATTTGCATGTGCTGTTACAGGCTGTGGCTCACCCCGGAGATACGGCGCTGCTCAAGCAGGCATTGACGCTGGACTGGTTTGGCCTGGAGGGGCAAACGCTCTATCAGCTTATCAATAACGAGACTGCGTTGGACGCCTGGATGTCACGGTTTCTTGGTTATTATCAGGACTGGCAACAAACAGGCCTGATGGCAATGATGCAGCACTTGCTGACGCAGGAAAAAATCAGGCCGCATTTGTCAAAAACAGCGATGGCGGAGCGGCAGCTCACCAACCTGCATCATCTCATCGAACTGGTGCAGCAAGCCGCTGTTGACGAGCATCTGGGCATCAATAAAACACTGGACTGGCTGCGAACCTCCATTGCCAAGGCAAGCAGCGCGGAAGACCAGCAGTTGCGCCTTGAAAGCGATGATGATGCGGTCAAAATTGTCACCATGCATCGATCTAAAGGACTGGAATATTCAATCGTATTTTGCCCTTATCTCTGGCAGCGCAGTGACCGTTTAAACAGCGAAAAACTGTTAATCAAGTGTCATGAAAATGACCGGATGATCGTAGATTTAGGCTCTGAGGATTTTGAACGGCACCGCGAACAGGCATTAAAGGAAGAATTGGCGGAAGATTTGCGGGTGTTTTATGTGGCGGTCACTCGAGCCAAGTACCGATGTTATATTGCCTGGGCCAATGTACGTTCGCAAGATACACCAAATGATTCGGCCATGGCCTGGTTACTTGAATTTGCCGTGGCTGATTTTTCAGGGCAACAGGCAAGGCTGCAAGCCTTTCAAAAGGAAGCTGAAAACACCTTTGAATATCAGTTGCTGGAAGTGCCGGTTGAAATAACGGGCGGTTATCAAAAAGCAGCTGTACAAGCTGTTTTTCTGGCAAGAAAACTCAAAAGATCGCTGTACACCAGCTGGCAAATGAGCAGTTATACGGCGTTGTCGGCATTAAGCCTGCACGATGCGCCGGAGCTGCCTGAAGATAAGGCGGGAGAACGGCAGGTCGAGCCGGAAAAGTCGAAAATAGACTTACCCCGAGGCGCGCATACCGGTAATGTCGTGCATGATTTGCTTGAGAATAATGCGTTTATCGATCTCGCCCAGCGCAAGGACATTTCGACGCAGCGGGATAAAGCCTGTCAGCGCTATGGCTTAAAATTGGAGCGGCCGGAAATGCTTGACGAGCTTTTGCAGGCAGTCGTCGAAACGCCCTTGTCAGACAAGGATTCCGAGTTTTGTCTGATGAATCTGGCTGAAAACCAGTGTTTGAAGGAAATGCCGTTTTATTTGTCCATGCAGGCGATGGATGCCAGTCAAATCAACTGGATTTTGCAGGATACCCCCGCTTTTCAAGCCCTGACTGCCAAGCAAATGTGTGGCTATCTCACCGGATTTATAGATCTTATCTGTGAATATGATGGCCGCTATTATGTGATGGATTATAAAACCAACGATTTGCCGGATTACGGTTACGAGACCTTGATCCATGCCATGCGCGAGCATAATTACGGACTGCAATACTGGATTTATACCCTGGTACTGCATCGTTATTTACTAACACGCCTGCCCGATTACGACTATGAAATGCATTTTGGCGGTGTGCGATATCTGTTCGTGCGCGGCATGCAGCCAGAGTTGGCTATGAGCGGAGTCTATCAGGACAGGCCTGAATTCGAGAGAGTCGAGGCGTTGGCTGCATTGTTTGGAGGTGGTCAGTGCTAGACGATGCAGAAGTACAAACCGAAGACAGATCATTTAGTCGGGTGGATGTTGCTTTCGCCCGTTTTCTGAGCCAGCGAGCAACCCTTGATGCAGCCCAAAAACAGGCTTTTGAAAACATGGTGATGTCCGTGTCGTATGAGCAAAACCATGGACACAGCTGTATTCAAATAGATGAGGAAGCTCGGGCATTGGTGCTTGCATCGGGGCTGGCTGTTTTGTCCGTTCAGCAGATGGACAAGTTACCCTTGGTTGTTGAGCAGGATCGCTTGTATCTACACCGTTACTGGTTTTATGAAACCCGACTGGCGATGCAGATTAGGGCGATGACTAAGGTAAGTCATTCGGTAGAAAAGCTGGATACCATGCTGGACCATTATTTTAAGCCTGTTGTTGGTGATATCGATGATCAGCGTGAAGCCGCGAAGATGGCGGTCAAGCAGACATTCAGCATTATTACCGGGGGGCCGGGGACGGGCAAGACAACGACGGTGGTCAAGATTCTGGCGGTGTTGCAGGAATTGGCAGACGAGCCGCTGCATATTGCGCTGGCAGCGCCTACGGGGAAAGCTGCGATGCGCCTTCAGGAATCTATCGGTTCTAACAAATCCGCGCTGCCGTGTTCGGAAGCGATAAAAAAGCTCATTCCGGAAACCGTAACAACCTTGCACCGCTTATTAGGCGCAAAGCCGCCATCTCCCTATTTTCGGCACAATGCAGATAAGCCATTGATTTATGACCTGGTTGTGGTTGATGAGGCATCAATGGTTGATCTGGCATTGATGAGTAAATTGCTTGATGCCTTGAAGCCGGGAGCACGACTGATTTTGCTGGGCGATAAGGATCAATTGGCCTCGGTTGAATCCGGTGCGGTATTGGCCGATTTAACGGCGGCATTGCCGGAACATACCCTTGAGCTGAAAAAATCGCACCGGTTTGATGAAAATATAAAAAAACTGGCGGAGGCGGTTAATCTTCAGCAGGAAGATATTGCTTGGCAAGTTTTGCGAGGCGATGATGAAAACAGTACGGTGTTGGACCAGGATCTGGTTGATTATGTGGCCGGGCAGCAGGCGGAGTATTTGCGGCTGATTAAGGCCGGAGTCGGATTTGATGAGATTTACCGTGCTTTCAGCCGCTTTCAGGTGCTGTGTTCCAATCGGCAAGGAAAAAATAGTGTTGCCGATATTAATTACCGGGTTGAGCAAAAGCTTGCCGAGCAAAAGCTGATTAACTTATCCGGGTTATGGTATTCGGGTCGTCCTGTCATGATCACCCAAAATAACGCAACCATGCATCTTTATAATGGCGATATTGGACTTTGTATGCCTGATAAAAAACAGGCTGGGAAGTTAATGGTGTTTTTTCAGCGCGCGGAAGGCAGTGTCAAAAAATATTTGCCCGCTCGTGTGTCGCAATGCGAAACCGTTTTTGCGATGACCATACATAAAAGCCAGGGTTCTGAATTTGAGGAAGTGTTAATAGTACTTCCCGAAGCCATCAATCCGGTGTTAACAAAAGAATTGCTGTACACGGCAATTACCAGGGCAAAGCAAACGATCAGGCTGGTTGCCGATGAGGCTGTTTTTAATGCGACAGTCAGACAAAAAGTTGTGAGAACTACCGGGTTGGTCGATAAATTTAAAACTCAAGTATAGTCGGCAAATATTTTTGTGAATTGGATATCAATATGCAACAAACAGTTAAGGTAAAATGCGACTTTCGATTGTACGAGCTCAAAAAGGCAGTGACCGAGTTTCTTGAATTCACCGAAAATCTAACATTATTTCAGGTTGTCAATGATAAAGCTCAGGAGATAGTGCAGGCTGTTGATGTGTTGCAGATGGTGTTGAAACAAGACTTGCCGGCAGACGAACTTTTTTCAGTCATGAATGCTACGGAGGCAGCCGCGTTGCTTGAGGAGATTGTTGATGCTGATGCCGTTAGTGAGCTGGAGGATTATGTGCAGTCGGCCTCAGAGAATCTGGATGATGCTGTGGTGGCGAGGTTTTTGGCTGAAGTGATGGAAAAGGTTGATCTTAAATATAACCGACTGCTTGAAAAAGCGCATGCTTTTAATGATCTGCTTAAGGATTAGGTTGGGCGTAAGTGCTACGCCCAATGTTCTATGCAGTTGCCTTAATAATTACGTTGAACAGAAAATTTAGCCAATAGAGTCAAAGCTTCTTTGTATTCTGAATCAGGCAGGACATTGAGCGCAGTTATTGCTTTTTGAGCTTCCTCGTCTGCGCGCTGTTCTGTGTAATCAATTGCATTAGTGCGCTGCACGATAGCGTAAACTTCATTGAAGACATCACGATTGCCATTTTTAATAGCGTCAATAATGATGTTGGCTTCGCTTTCGGTACCGTTTTGAATGGCGTAAATCAAGGGTAATGTCGGTTTTCCTTCGGCAAGGTCGTCGCCGAGGTTTTTACCCAGTTCTTCTTTGGTCGCTTTGTAATCAAGTGCATCGTCAATCAATTGAAAAGCAATGCCAAGATGCTGTCCGTAAAGTGCCAGGCCTTCTTCAATTTCAGCAGATGCTTCGGCTATAACGGCGCCCAATCTTGTAGCGGCACTGAATAATATGGCTGTTTTTCGGGCAATGACGGCGAGATATTTTGCTTCGGTAGTTTCGGGATTGTTGCAGTTTAAAAGCTGTAGTACTTCGCCTTCTGCAATCTCGGTAGTGGTTTTTGAAAGGATTTCCATAACCCGCATATTGCCGGTACGAACCATCATTTCAAAAGCGCTGGAATAGAGGTAATCACCTACTAATACACTTGCGGCATTGCCCCAGACCGCATTGGCGGATTCTTTGCCGCGCCGAAGGGCTGATTCGTCGACGACATCATCATGTAGCAGTGTTGCGGTATGAATAAATTCAATAACAGCAGCAAGGATCAGATGGTTGTCGTTAGTGCCCCCTAGCGCCTTGGCTGCAAGTAACAGCAGCATCGGGCGTAATCTCTTGCCGCCGCTGCCGACTATATAATGGCCTACCTGATTGATGAGAATAACATCGGAAGTTAACTCGTTAATAATAAGTTGGTCGACAGCCTTTGCCTCAAAGGAAGTTAGATTCTTAATGGAATCAAAATCAATTGGTGCTGGTGCGTTTAAGGGGGATTGTAAGTGCGATGCCATTATTTAGTGCTAAGTGTGCAAGTTTAGGTTGTTTTTCATGACGATAGCTTATGAAAAATAAAGCTGTTACACTATTATAACTTAATAGAACCTTAATCACCCATGCTATTAAATAATGTATTTCGTAGAAATAGTTTCTTATGCTATTTCGGTAATAGATTTATAGAGTTGGTTGAATTTAGATTTGACTTTGCGTCAATTTAAAAATATAATTTTCTGTTCTCTTTACACAGATTAATGCTTGATGGAGCTTGCGCCGATGTATGCGGTAATTCAAACAGGTGGTAAACAGTACCGCGTTGAAGAAGGTACTTACTTAAAAATAGAAAAGCTTGAGCTTGGTACAGGCGATAGCATTGAATTCGATAAAGTACTGATGTTTCAGTCCGGTGATGCTGTTAAAGTTGGTACGCCTTTTATTGAAGGCGGCAAAGTTACGGCGACTGTCTTGTCTCAAGGTAGACATAAAAAAGTCAAAATTATTAAATTCAGAAGACGTAAGCACCATATGAAACAAATGGGGCATCGTCAATACTATACAGAAATCCAGATTACTGGCATTTCTGCTTAAGATATAGGAGTTACAGATGGCTCATAAGAAAGCTGGCGGTAGTACTCGTAACGGACGCGACTCTAATGCTAAAAGATTAGGTGTTAAGCGTTTCGGTGGTGAGAGTGTGATAGCGGGAAATATAATAGTTCGTCAACGTGGAACGCATTTTCACGCTGGTGATAATGTAGGTTGCGGAAAAGATCATACATTGTTTGCAACAGCTGCTGG
>JBAZTN010000009.1:0-36071 GCA_041661895.1 Methylobacter sp.
AAATCAAATACGCTTATACCGGGTTTAAATTCTCGTCATCATAAAACCGGTGTTTTTTCCAACCAACAAATTTGTTATCGTAAAATGGCATGTCATTATCAATTGCAAACTCGTAGCAGCTTCTGAACAGACGGGCCGTACGGAATGCATGCAATTCATCATCTGCTGTGACTTTTTCTACATTGCCAACCTGAAAGGTTTTATTTCTGGATTTGCCGTTGCTGACCCAAAATACGGTGTAGCACAGATAGCTTTTATCTTTACGGTGATCATATTTGATGGTTCTAGATACACCAGTGACGCCTGTCGTGGTTTTGTTCTTGGGCGGCTTAAGAAAGCGTGTTTTACTACCCTTTAAAACGACCAGCATTTGGTCACGCCAGGTAATTGCGGCCTTCAAAGACTTGCCTTTGTTGCCCCACAATTTATGTGAAAAATAACGGCTGCTTTCTTTGCCGCGCCTTACAATACGCACTTGAAAACCGAAGACATCGGGTTCAGTAACATGTTTATTTTTGCTCATGGCTATAACTTCTTAGTAAACTGAATTGAATTAACGGCAAAGCTTCACTGACAACTTTAAAGCATCTTAAAAAAATAAAGCTTTACTACTCTTGTAATCCTTTTGCTATTCGTGTAATCCTACACTTACAAATTATCGCTAAATTACAATAAAAGCAAGCTAAAAATATCAACAATTTAGACAATTCCCGACTAATCTAGTGTACAATTCGAATGATCCACTGCCTTAGTGGCTAATAGCAAGATAATAACCCTTTGTTTTTTCAATACTTTTGGAGATAATCGATGAGCGTTTTAGTCGGTAAACAAGCACCTGATTTTACAGTTCCTGCCGTTCTGGGCGATGGCCAAATAGTTGATTCATTCAGCTTTTCTGCAGCTACGAGCGGTAAATATGCGGTAGTATTCTTCTACCCATTAGATTTCACATTTGTTTGTCCAAGTGAGCTGATCGCTTTAGATCACCGTATAGATGAATTCAAAAGCCGTAACGTTGAAGTTGTCGCAGTCTCTATAGATTCTCACTTCACCCACAACGCATGGCGTAATACTCCTGTGAACAAAGGCGGCATAGGCCCTGTCCGTTATACTATGGCTGCTGATTTGTCTCACTCCATCTGCAAAGATTATGATGTTGAAGCGGATGGCGCCGTAGCTTACCGCGGCACTTTCCTGATCGACCGCAGCGGCGTTGTTCGTCACCAGGTTGTTAATGACCTGCCTTTAGGCCGTAACATGGACGAATTGCTGCGTATGATCGATGCGTTACAATTCCACGAAGAAAATGGCGAAGTATGCCCTGCTGGCTGGCATAAAGGCGATGCAGGCATGAATGCAAACCCTGCAGGTGTTGCTGAATATCTGGATAAAAACGCTGATAAACTGTAAATAAAGCAGTTAATCTGATTAAAAGGCGCATTGTGTTCGCACAATGCGCCTTTTTTATGTACCGCTGGTTATTTTTCAGGAATATCCGCCAGCATTTTTTTTCTGATTAAAAAAGCGGCACAAACTGCGCAAATTGCAGGCAACTGGGTAACTATAAATATGGCCGTACCATTTTTATGAAAGAGCCCGGTCAAAGGAGAAACAACGGTCAAGTTAACCGCCCACCACGCTATCCAATAGCCAATTAGGCCTACAATAGCCCACTTGACTGGCTGCTCGCCTTTCTCTTTAGCTGTCAAATAAAACCAGACAAGAACAGCAATTCCTGCAAATTTAGCTAATAACAACATATCCCACCCCTTCTAATAATTACACCCGACACACAGCCATTGATTTAAGATAGAATTTAACTAACAACGACTGTCATAAACTGATAATCATATTCCATAATGCATCTGTATCACATTTTTTAGTATAAGGAACGAATTGTGGGTAAACCTTTTAAAATCGTACTGGCAGCAATTTTACTCATTGTAATTGCCATCGGTACCTTGCCATTTTTCATCGATCCCAATGATTTCAAACCCGAAATTTCAGCCGCTGTTAAGGATGCCACCGGTAGAGAACTGATACTGGAAGGTGACTTGAAATTATCCGTGTTCCCCTGGATTGGCATTTCAACAGGAAAAATCACACTTGGCAATGCTGAAGGTTTTCAGGACCAGCCATTTGCAACCGCCGCAAAAAGCAAAATAAAAGTTAAATTGCTGCCACTATTGTCAAAAAAAATAGAAGTCAAGCGTATCGTAATAAAAGGCCTTGCGCTGAACCTTGCAAAGAACAAACAGGGCATTACTAACTGGGACGATTTAACTAAATCTGATGACTCTAAACTAATAACGCCACCTGCCACTGACAGCGGCATGCAGGATGAGCAATCCACGCCTTTTTCTATCGGCGGCATTTCCATAGAAAATGCCCATGTTAATTGGGACAACCAGCAAACCGGAAAACACATCGAAATAAAGGACCTTAATCTTAATACCGATCAATTCAACTTTGATGAGCCGGTTGATGTGACTCTTTCCCTCATCGTTTTGAATGACAAAGCCAAACTGAAGGAGTCCATCAAACTAAGCACCGAGTTCACCGTTAATGAAAAGCTCGATACTTTTTTGCTGGTTAATACTGATCTGCACACAACAACGGAAGGCGAATCCGTTCCCGGTAAATCGATTATTACGACATTATCCGCCAAAGATGTTGCACTGGACATGGCAAAACAGACTGCCAAGATTTCCGGATTGCAGCTCAAATCAGGTGATGTGGCGCTCTCCGCCGAAATTACCGGCGCCGATATAAAAGATAAACCCTATTTCCAGGGCCCCGTTACCCTTGCGCCATTCAGCCCTGCGAAGCTTATGCAGCAACTGGCCATCGCAAGGCCTTCCATGCAGGATGCCAATGCCCTAAACAACATGACCATCAACTTTGACCTGCAAGCGACGGCAGATTCGGCGAATCTTCAGAATCTGGTAATGACGCTGGATGATACCCATATTAAGGGTTCCGCCAGCATTAAAAACTTTGCCTTACCGGCTATCGCATTTAATTTGAATGCTGATGCTATTGATGCTGACCGCTATTTGTCCGCTCCCGACAAATCATCCAAGCCGATAGCAAGCCCGGCCATCGCCTTGGCGGCAGGAGCTAACGCTTTGCCCGTTGAGACCTTGAGAAAACTGGATGCCAACGGCTCTGTGTCACTGGGGAAACTCAAAATTCGCAACTTAAACATGCAGGACATCCACCTAAACTTAAGCGCTAAAAACGGCATTGTTACAACGCAACAATCCGTTAATCAGTTTTATCAGGGGGCATATTCCGGCAATCTCAGCATGGATACTCGCAATAACAAGCCGACTCTGGCTGTAACCGACAAATTAGACCATGTGCAAATTGAACCCTTACTGAAGGATTTCAAGGGCGAAGCGAAGCTGAGCGGCATGGTTAACGCAACCGCTCAGCTACAGGGACAGGGCAACAAGACAGATGAACTTAAATCCTCACTCAATGGCCAATTGAGTTTCCTGGTTAAGGATTCGGTTATTAAAGGTTTTAATCTGCAAAAAATAATTGATAGCGGCAAGGCGCTTATTAAAGGTTCGGCCTTGCCCGCAGACAGTAAAAATGACCAGACGCTGTTTTCAGAAATGAGTGGTACGGCGACCGTCAGCAACGGTATCATTCAAAACAATGACCTTGTTGCCAATTCATCCAAATTACGTGTTAATGGCAAGGGCACCATAAACCTGAACTCAGAAGCGCTGGACTATAAAGTCGATGCCAAACTGTTGAAGGCAGAGGCGACAGCCGCCGAACCGGAGCAAATCAAAGCCGCCGCAACTATCAATATTGACGGAACACTCAGCAAGCCGACTTATTCCATAGATATCGAATCGTTATTGACCGACAAAAACAAAGCCAAGATTGACAAACTGATCAATAAAATCGACAAGAAATTAGGCCCTGGTGTTGGTGATCTGTTAAAGGGCTTTTTAAATAAGCAGAAATGACAGGTTGCTTTTATAACTACCATCAATGAATCCATCAGTTTTCCAACACAACGTCCTTGCCTGGTTTGATCAACACGGCCGCAAAGACCTGCCCTGGCAACAGGACATTACGCCTTACCGCGTATGGCTTTCCGAGACAATGTTGCAACAAACCCAGGTCGCCACCGTTATTCCTTATTTTAATACGTTTATTGAAAAGTTCCCTGATATAGCCAGCCTGGCGAATGCGCCTGTTGATGAGGTCTTGCATCTCTGGTCCGGTTTGGGCTATTACGCGCGCGCCCGCAACCTGCACAAAACTGCACAGCTTATTTTTGAACGAGGAAACTTTCCGGATACGCTGCACGAGCTCATCGAATTACCCGGCATAGGCCTGTCAACCGCGGGAGCAATATTGAGCATCGCTTTCAAAAAAAGCCACCCGATTCTTGATGGCAATGTCAAAAGGGTGCTGACCCGGTTTAAAGCCGTTTCCGGCTGGCCGGGGAACAGCGCGATCAATAAACAGCTGTGGGCAATCAGCACTCACCTGACCCCCATAGCTCGCGTCGCGGATTATACCCAGGCCATGATGGATTTGGGCGCAACCATCTGTACTCGCACTAAACCTGTATGCAAGTCCTGCCCGCTTAATACCGGCTGCCTGGCTCGAATTGCCAACAATGTATCGGCATTCCCGACGCCGAAACCCGCCAAAACCTTACCGGTTAAACAAATTACTTTTTTATTGCTGCGCGATAACACCAACCGGATATTCCTGGAAAAGAGGCCTCCCACCGGCATCTGGGGAGGATTATGGAGTCTTCCGGAATTTGACAGCAATGAGGCGGCACATGATTGGTGCCTAACAAAAAATATTCCCATTGTTGGACAGCAATCACTGGCAACCAAGCGCCACACTTTTTCCCATTACCATCTGGACTATACGCCGCTGCTTATCGAGACCAATAACCCTATAAATTTTGTGATGGAAGCCAATCGATCTGTCTGGTATAAAGTTGAACAAATTAATGATCTTGGCTTGGCGGCGCCGATCAAGCTGCTGCTTCAATCACACACGAGAATAAAATGACTAGAATGGTTAAATGCGTAAAATTGGGAATAGAATCCGAAGGTTTGGATGCTCCGCCATTCCCAGGACCTAAGGGTCAGGAAATATTTGAAAAAATCTCCAAACAAGCCTGGAAAGAATGGTTAGCCAAGCAAACCATGCTGATTAATGAAGGAAAATTGGCCAGTTTTGACCCCAAAGCTAGGGCATTTTTGGCAGAAGAAAGAACTAAGTTTCTGTTTGAAGGTAACAATGAAATGCCGGAAGGCTATGTGCCACCAAAAGGCTAATCATTAGTCTTTAAGACCCCCCAGGCTCGTAACTTTATTGCGAAACTGCCCTACAGTACTATTTATTGGCCTCGACCAGCAAGGATTGCATGATCGTTTTTAAATGCTTAACTGATCCAACGGACTTGTTACACCCTTGCCGCCTTTGTTAAGAACGTGCGTATAAATCATTGTTGTGGAGACATCGCTATGCCCCAACAATTCCTGCACCGTACGGATGTCGTAACCCGCTTCCAGCAAATGTGTCGCAAATGAATGCCGCAAGGTATGCGGCGTAGCCGGTTTGGCAATCCCCGCAGCTTGCACCGCTTTTTTCATCGCCCTTTGCAATAATTTCTCGTCAATATGATGGCGGCGTTCCAGGCCACTGCGTGGGTCAACCGAATAACTGCCGGAAGGAAAAATATACTGCCAGCACCATTCTGTGCCCGCATTCGGATATTTTCGCGCCAGCGCATCCGGCAAAAAAACATCCGCCTTACCGATACGTTTGTCATCATCAAACAATGTCCGTCGCTGTTCCAAATGCGTTTGCAATCCTATCACCACCGAAGACGGCAACATCGTTACCCTGTCCTTACCACCCTTGCCATCACGGATTAAAATCTCGCCCCGTTCAAAATCCACATCCTTAACCCGCAAGCGGACGCATTCCATCAGGCGCATCCCTGTACCGTACAGCATATTCGCCATCAGCCCATACATACCTTTAATCCGCGCCAGCACCTCCCGCACCTCAGAGCGCGTCAGCACTACCGGCAAGCGCTGTGATTGCTTAGCCCGCACCACATTGTTCAGCCACGGCAAATCTATCGCCAACACCTCCTTGTACAAAAACAGTAGCGCCGATAAAGCTTGATTCTGCGTCGAAGCCGATACATGTCCATCCACCGCCAAATGCGTTAAAAACGCCTCCACCTCCGCGCCCTCCATTTCTTGGGGGTGACGTTTGTTATGAAACAAAATAAACCGTTTGATCCATTGCACATATTGCGTTTCGGTACGGATGCTGTAGTGCTTAACGCGAATGCGATCACGCACTTGGTCAAGCAGTTTAGGAGGTGTATTTTTATTTGGCATTAAAAGGTTGCTATCAATAATGTAATTACAATAGAATCTAGCCTAACGGATTGCCGAGGTGGCATTATACACCGCCAATTTAAATTTAATATACACCTAAAAAGGTGTCTACTTAACGTTAGCCGGCCACGGGGAGGTAACTTATGCAAACAGTCCGATCATCGCATCCAGCGAATGTTGCAGTGGCGAAGTGCCCCGCATGTGGCGGTCAGCACGCTTTCGACTTCCAGGCCGTAATCGACGAGGTCTTTGGAGTGATGCATTTGATGACGAGCCGCACTGAGACACGGAGCTGCGCGGTCAGTTGTCCCACGAAGGGCACGCAGTTCATGGTAGACGTTCCGGTCACACTGTGGTCGGGTCAGACCTTGGTCAGCATCCGATGAGTGACCCATCCACTAATCAGCCAAACTCAACCACGCCGTTTGAGATGACGCCACCCATTCAGGATCCGGTACCGGTACTCGAAGGGCGCCCTCCCACGCCGTCCGAGGCTGCTCTCTTAGAATACGGCAAGCAGCTAATGCTCAAGTCCGTCGAAACGGCTCTCGACTTCCACAAGACGATGCTAGGGGTGAGTGCCACCTTTGGGACGCTTGTTACATCGCTCACGCCGATCCTTATCTGGGGCGAAAAGGACGCAAAACTCCCGATGCCAGAGGGGTGGCTGCTCATCATCCCGCCGATCCTGATGCTTCTCAGCTCGATTGTGTTCGCCTTTGGTTACTACCCACGCCATGCGGCACTGAATATCAACGTCGTTGACGAGATCCAAAGAGCGCGTGACGAAGTCATCACATCACGAAAGCGACTGGCTGGCATCGGCCTCGGCTTGTTTTCGGTTGCCCTTTTGCTAACGGTTGTACTCACACTGGCGCTTAGGAGAGGGGTTGTCTAACATAACGCTCAACCGGAGCGCGGTTATAATGCGGTTTTATTTTTCAGCTTTCCGTGCCGCGCCCGGTTAGCTTTACGTTAGATGCCTCAACTCACGGAGATACACATGGCTTGGACAATTGACGCTGCACTTGAAGATGAAGCTATTGAACGCACTGAGAAAACTGACGAGGGATATTCCTTCTGGTTGAAAGGAATTCCGACGGAAATTCGTGTCGTGTTGTCGATCAATCCCGCTCGCGGCGGCTGCAACTTTTACCTTAGCCACCTCATCCATACGCCCAAGCAAATCGGGCCGTATCGGCCGGGTCGGCCCTGGGGCGACTACGAAGCCTATGCACTCCGGCTAGCAGTAACGGCCATTACTCAGCACTACACAGATGCTGTAAACGCCGGTATAGCTCCCAGTTCGGATTGGCTAATTGAAAATGAATCCGGCATCTAACACTACGCTCAACCGGAGCGCGGAAGCAATGCGGTTTTGTTTATTTGGCTTTCCGGGCCGCGCCCGGTTAGCTCTACGTTAGCGGCGCAAGGAATGGGAAGTATGGGAGACGACAAGATCAAGATCGAAAACAAATTTGTTTGGTCAACAATTGTCCAGCATTGGGGGCCACCTGCTGTAACTGCAATACTCGGATTGGTAGCAGGTATTGGCCTATCAACGTACAACTCAGACCTTTCCAATAACAGATTCTTTCTGGAAAAACGAGCGGTCGTTGCAGACAACATTGCCAACGAATTTTCTACCTACGTCGTTAATTGGGCTAGACTAATGCAACTTCGAAAGGAGTTTGATGCAAGAAAGGACACCCCTAGACCCGAGGAACGCGAGAATTTTAAACGAACAGTATTTGCCCGTAACGATGCCCGAGATAAGTTATTTTCGTCTATGGATTCTGCTCACTTGTATTACGACGATGACTCATCGAACTTAATTGCCAGCTTCCGGGAATGGGATATACAGCAGGCTACGCTCACGATTGACCAATTGCCTGACCCAAAGGAATGGCGCGCATGGCAGGTCAAGATCTTACGCCAGTTGCATAAGGAAATTTCAAATGAGTAAAACTTCTTGCTTGCTTATGCTTTGTCTCATGATTCAACCAACCATGGCCGCCACAACGGATGACGATTTCTGGAAACATTGCCCCGGCCCGGCTTGCCCGGCTAATGTACCTAACCGCGATACAGACGCATATCGACGGGAAGAAAACCAATACAAACAAATGGATAAGAAGCAATTAGAGCAAGAACACAAGTTTTATGAAAAAGCAATTAAGGAAATACAGCGCGAGGAAAAGCAACGTTATGAGCGCTAACATTGCGCTCAACCGGAGCGCGGTCATAATGCGGTTTTATTTTTCAGCTTTCCGGGCCGCGCCCGGTTAGCTCTACGTTAGGTGTTTTGGGAAGAGGCGGGGGTATAGTCTATGGGGATTTTTAAAGGTTTTATCCACGTTGGAGCTGTTTTTCTTCTCACTGTCGCAATTTTTGCTACGGCGGCAGGTTTAATTTTATTGGAGGGCTATGCGGAAAGTAACGGAATGCCAAGCTGGCTTCTAGCTGGCATGACGTTCATTGGAATGGTGCTGTTTATCATTGACGGCATTTTGGTGATAGGCTCAAGCACGATAGTAACCTTAAAGATACTTGGTCAACTTTGGAGCGCCGAAGAATGAATCCTTTTTTGATAACAAAACCGCTTAGGTTTTTAGTACTGATGATCATCGTATCATTACCGTGTGGAATTCTGTTCACTGTTAGTAATCTACTCAACGAAGAACCTTGGCTAATTTGCATTCCCGTTGCACTTGGGAGCGTTTTAGTTGTTGCTGGTGAGTTTTGGGAAAATATTACTTATGGTTGGGGTGAGTCTGTGACAAAAGAGGAAGGGATCAAAAGCTTCCTAACGCGTTAAGGCGCAATAGCGTTTAGCGTATTGCGTCGCATGTTTACCCCGCATCCACACCTCTCAAGAAGCTCATTTCAACCAACTGTTATAAAAAGCATTTTTAAACGCTTTCTGGCATAGGAGTTAACTGAAAGCCGATCTGCTCAGCACGTTTGGTTAAATTTTTAATGACTCGTTGGCGATATTTTTCTTCATAATATTCCTGACCTTGATCCACATATTCTTCCCCTTGGGTGAGCATCGCATAAATCAGCCGTGCCAGTTTATGGGCACAAGCGGTGACGGCTTTGGCTTTGTCCATGCGACTACAAAGTCTTCGGTAGTACGCCCCTAGAGCCGATTGGCTGGCGCGTAAATTTACCACCGCCATTTTCAGCGCTTGCGCAGCACGGTTGGTGGTACGATTCGTTGCTGCCGAGATTTTCTTACCGCCGGATATTTTCGTTCCAGGACACAGTCCCAACCACGAGGCAAAATGCTTGGCATCTTTAAAACGTGATAAATCAGCACCGATTTCTGCCAACACCTTAAACGCGGTCGTCACATCAATACCATCAATCCGCGTTAAATCCACACCACACATTTGCATCAACAACGTTCTGCATCGAAGTTCGGCGCATTCTTGGACTTGCCACCGCGCCGCTTGGGTTTATCAGCTTTCAGATCGTTGCGGGCGAGCTCTTTGAGCATTTTGTCCAGTTGCCTGTCGCATTCCAAGAGCTGTACGGCATAAGCATCGTACAAGGCCACGGCTTGTTTCAGGGCGAACAGATGCTCTTCCCGCCAGTTGCCCTGCAAGGCTTTGGCGATCTCCTCCTCACTGGCTTTGATGTGATGGTTGCGGTATTTTGCCAAGACCTGTCCATCACGTTCGCCTGCCAGAATGGCACGAATAATTTTCTGCCCCGTTTCGCCCACCACATCGGAAATCACTTCCGTTAGAAGTAGATTCATCAACAGCAAGGCTTTTTGAATATGCTGAATGTGCTTGGCTTGATTGCGCAGTAGCATTTCTCTTAGCCGAGCCACTGCCCGCAATGCACAATAGTCACCATGCGGTCGAAATGCGCCCGACAACAGGCCAAAACTCATCAACTGTTGTAACCACTGGCAATCCAGTACGTCTGATTTGCGCCCGGAAACATTTTTCACATGGCGTGCGTTGACCAGGTAAACGGTAAAACCCTTCGATTCCAGTAGCTCAAACAGAGGAATCCAATAGACGCCGGTGGATTCCATCGCCACCGTATCCACGCCACACGCAGTCAACCAATCGGCCAATGCATAAAGATCTTCGGTAAAACTCAGGAATTCACGCACGGGTTGCTCGTCCCTGCCAGGCGGCACTGCCACGAAATGGCTGGAGGCGCCAATGTCTATACCCGCCGCGTTGGGATGGGTGAGTTCAAAATGGTTCTTGATTTTGCTCATAACGATACCCCCCTATTAGAATATGAAAAGTCTACATCACTGGGGAAACGTCTTGTGAATCACTCTCTCAAACGGGATAGTCAGGGAACCTGACTTCACCAATGGCACCGACGTATTCCTAAACCACGCTAACATTCGGGCGCGAACGCACCATTGGCCAATCGGTATTTAGCGATGTAGACTACCTGTTAATTGTAGCACCGCCTCCTTGAGCTTCTTTAAAACACCTTCCGGCTTTAGGTGGTTACCTCGCTAACATTGCGCTTAATTTATAGGATGCGCCTCCTTACGTCGGCAGCATCCTATAAACTAGTAGCGTAGAGCACGCACCGAATGGGTTTTACAGCAATTCCGCAAGCCGGATAAGCCCCGTCGTTTGTTGACGTATTTGGTCGGCAATCTGTTGATCCAACCGCGTTAACCAACGCTCCGGAATCTGCCCAACGCCGTATTTTGCACCTGCAAGCATACCGGCTAATGCGCCTGTAGTGTCTGCATCGTCACCCTGATTGACGGTTGCAATCAGGCAGGATTCAAAACTGTCTGTACTGAAAAAATAATGTAAAACCGTTTGCACGGTATCGACAATATAGCCCGAGGCTTTGCCCGGATAGGGGCTGTAGGCAAATTCGCCGTATTGACTGATCGACAATTCGGCCTCCTGTTTGCAAGCGTCCATGTCCTGCCCGTTAATCAAGCGATTGACGATCCGCCCCAGTGTTAAGGTGGCGGCATCGGACAACGGGTGGTTATGGGTAATGTGGCTCTGTTGCAAACTCCATTCGCTGAAATAGTCAGGCCGGTTTAAGGTCGTCAGCACCACCGGCAGATTGCGCATACACGCGCCGTTTCCCGCATCGTCATCGCGAGGCAAACCGAATAGTTCGCCGCTATCCCGGTAGCGCGTGATGCCACGCCGACAGGTATTGCCTATATCCGGCGGATTGCTTTCCATCCATGCGACAAAATTATCGGCGACCGCCTGAATGTTCCAGCCCTGATGATCGATAATAGCTTGCCCTATTGCGAGCGACATTTGCGTGTCGTCGGTGACTTGACCTGCTTTCAGGCCCAACCAGCCGCCGCCGATAATATCCCGATGCACGCCGTAGCGTTTCTGGATTTGTTTCGGCGTCATAAACTCTACCGTCGCCCCGAGTGCATCGCCGCAGGCAAAGCCTAAATAGGCTCCCAATGCTCTGTCCAACATTAGTTCTGTAGACATATTTCCCCTTTCTCAACGTTGCACTTTGACTCGATAATCGCCGCCAATCACCAGGTATTCGGCTTCCCCGTGCAAGGCATGGTGCGGCAGCAGTTCGTTAAAAAAAATTAGCTTAACCATCGGTACTTCAACTTCCAGAATATAAGCGCCGAATTCGCTGGCAATACTGCGGCGGTCGGTAAATGAAACAATATTATTGAAACGCACGATTTTATGGGTTTTATCCTCATCCAGAACAATCCAATCATCGTCCAGTGAATTGACGCCACGATAAAGGGTTTTATGTGTCGCTGCCGGAAACTGAAAACGTTCGATAATCCACTGGCAATATTCGTAAAGAAGGTCCAGTTGCATGTAAATGCAGTTGTTGTGATAGCGGCTGTTCATCTTTTCTTCGATATACATGACCCAGTCTTTACTGATGAAACTGGCTATGTGCTGTTTATGATAAGTGGGAAATAGTCCAAAGCGACTTTCGACCCAGCCTTTAAAAACCGCGCCCTGGGCATTGTTGGAATCAAGCCCCCAATCCTGAATTAACCTGAGATAACTGTTGCGATAACGTCGTCTTCCCGAATGATCGTCTCGCAGTCTTTGTTCTGTTTCAAAGCCGAAAACGACACACATATAGTCTTGAAATACCCGGCCGCAGTCCTCGGGCGTTGACTGGCCGGCCAATTGCTCAAACAAACCTGAAGCTGATTCGCGGGTGCCTGCAATATGCAGGGGTTTGGGGTTTTTATTAAAGGCATGGCTGGCCATGCAAGCTGTCGCCAAACCGATTAAGTTGGTGCTGTGGCCATGTTGAGAAATATCAGGCATTTGTTGATCAGGAATATCTTCAGGCGATGAATGGATGGAACAATCTTCACATGAAATTGTCCATTTAGCCAGATAGGCTAGGCGACGTACCTTGAAACGTTTTGTGCGGATAAATCCGGTTTCAGATTTAAAACGTTAAGGCCGGGGTTACAAATCTTAGCCCGCTTAATTAATGCGCCTACTTACATCAGCAGTATCCTATCAATTTTGCGCATCTTATTGCGTTTCCGAAGTGTTGATCAGCAAACACCCTATAAACAAAAGTTTCTCGAAATTGATGCTCAACAAGCAGCCACTGATTGGGTGCTTGCTGAAAACGTTTCGATTTTTAACCTGTCAGCCATCTGAAGGATAGCTGGTCAATGATATAAATTCTTTAAATACATCGCCTTAGTACGCAGCCGTGTGGATTTTTTCGGTGCTTTTATGGATTGAGCTTTATATGGCATAGAACCTGCTTTATTGATAGTGACAGCATCAACCAAAACCGACCGGCAGTGGGGTTATCTCCGCAGATTCGTCAATGAATAGACGGGACCGGCGATTTTTTAAAAAACGGGAGATATCACATGAATAGTCCTTTGGTAGCTTTTGATAAATTTGAACCGGCAACGCCCGCGGCGGACAGGAAAAAAGCCAATGTCGTTTCCATCAAGCCGGATGTGGATCTGCTTAAGGAAAATTTGTCTGCCTCATCGGTTACCTTGCCATTGGGAAACTTTAGGTCCGTTGGCGACTATCGGGACAGCAAAGCCATCGACTATCTGATTATAGGTATTCTTTCAGTACTGGTGCACACCGCCGTTGTCGATCACTTCAAGCGCGTATCGATTGAAAAAGAAGAGCTGATCGAGCCAGTCAAGCCTCCCTCCAAGGTGCAGATTTCGTTTGTTCGGCCTCAGCCGAAGCCTGTTGTTCAGCCGCCTCCGCCACCGCCTTCGCCAAATGTCGTTGCGCTTAAGAAGCCGCCTAAGCCTAAGGTGCAACCAAAGCCGGTGCCCAAGCTTGTCGAGCCGCCGCCTGTTCAGTCGCCCACTCCGGTAACGCAAACTGATGCGCCGGTGATTTCGGCCCCCCCAGCACCTCCTGCCCCTCCGGTAGAAGAAAAAGTGACGGAGCCGCGTGCGGGTGCCGGTTATCTGAATAATCCACCTCCGGTTTATCCTGAAATAGCTATGGATCGTGGCTGGGAGGGAAAAGTGTTAATGAAAGTGCATGTTCTTGCGAATGGCAAGCCTGACAACGTTTCCGTAGTTACATCCAGCGGAAAAGATGTGTTGGATGATGAAGCTGTCAGAACGGTTAAAAAATGGTCATTTGTTCCGGCTATGCGCGGAACAACCCCAATCGATGGTTGGGTAACGGTTCCTATCTCTTTTAATTTACAAGGTTGAGGTTTTATTTATGACAGAAACTACATCTGCTGCAACAGGAATTTCACAGGCAGCCAATCAAACATCAATTCCAGGTACCGGCATTGCCGGCGCGGCTAACGGAACGCCATCGGGCGTTTCAGATATCGCTCCAGCGGCAACGAATCTGGCTTCGTCTGCAACGGACATAGCACCAGCTGCTCCGGAAGTTACATCGGCTCTCATTGTCGATGCCACTTTATGGATTTTAATCGGCTTTTCTGTAGTGACATGGGCTTTGATACTTATCAAGGGCATACAGCATGCGCGGATTTCGCATCACAACAGGATTTATGAAAAGAAATTCTGGGGGGCTCAGGATTTTCAGACAGCCTCTGCACTGGAAGGCAATAGCGGACCTGCTGCCAGAGTCGCTGATGTTGGATTCACCACCTTGATAGAAGCCGATGGCGGCACGACAACGCACGATCTCGAGCATACCGGGGATCGTCATGACTTGCTGGATAGACGCTTGCGGCAACAGATGCAGAAAGAGCGGGGGGCGCTGGAAAGCGGTCTGGCCATATTGGCAACAATTGGCAGTATCTCGCCATTTGTGGGCTTATTCGGCACGGTTTGGGGAATTATGGGAGCGCTGACCAGCATCAGTAAAAGCGGATCGGCCAGTCTGGATGTTGTGGCCGGCCCTATCGGCGAGGCGCTTATTGCCACAGCCGTCGGTATTGCGGTCGCGGTGCCGGCGGTTATCGGGTACAACTTTTTTATTCGCAGAAACAAGGTGATCTGGGCATTTCTTGACGACTTTGCCGTCGATTTTGTCCATCTTGCCTTGAAAACTTCGTTTTTAATTAAACGTCCTGCTTCCAGTGCGGTTGCATCGTCACGCACAAGCGGAGCTGGAGCAAAGAAACATACCAGTCATGAAGATTTTCTCGCGGAAGGAGCGCAAGTCTAATGGCCATGAATACAAAAGATAGTGGCGGGGATGATGATGTAATGGGCGAAATCAACGTCACGCCTTTGGTTGACGTGATGCTGGTGCTGCTGGTGGTGTTTATCGTAACAGCACCTTTATTGACTCAAGCCGTACACGTCAATTTGCCGAAGACTGCCGAGACGGCACCGCCCGAGGAAAAAGAAGCTGTGTATATCAGTGTCGATGCAAAGGGGAAAGTTTTCATCGACAAAACGGAGATTGCCCTGGAAGCCTTTGAAAAGGAACTGTTAACCCGTAAGGCAGCTGATCCTGAAATAGCACTCAATCTGAATGCTGACGATGCCGTTCAATACGGCACCGTAGCCAAAGTGATGTCATCGATAGAACGATCCGGAATTACCAAATTAGCGGTTCTGACTATCCCCGGCAAGTAATCAACGCAAAAAACAGAGTTTAAACCAGCCCTTTTTTAGGCTGGTTAGGGATGCTTTGCCCAAAGAAACAGCGCGTATTTAATCAATTTTAATTTTATGAAGACTTTAAGAAGGGGTGTTATATGAGTATTGACAGGTTAGGGAGTCGACCAGTTACAACCAAAAGCTTGAAACCGCAGACAAAGGGCAAGGCTACAGGCTTATCGTTATCTGTCGAAATAGTTAATATTCTGAATGAAAGTTCATTGAAATCCGATGCGCTTGTGCGCAATCGAGCCACTCTAAGCAGCGCTGCGATGATTGTTGCAGGAGCCTGTTTGTTAGCACCCAACTACAGTTTTGCTCAGGAAAGTTCGAGTGATTCGGCTTCTGAAATAGAGCGCTTAAAAAAACAATTGGCGGAAACTCAAAAGGAGAATGAGCTACTCAAAAATGCACTGGGCAATGCGGGGGCTGACGTTAAGGCTGCTACGGCGACGCCAGCAACAGCTGCTCCTGCTGCTGCTGCAGCTGTTGCTGTAGTACAGACCAAACCCCAGAAGACTTTTGAAGATGAAGCCCCTAAAGCGTTGGGCGAAATTGTAGTGCAGTCACGGCGCAAAGAGGAAAAACTTCAGGACGTACCGCTGCCAATTTCTGTTGTAGGCGGCGAAACAATCAAACGGGATAACATCGTATCGGTCAGCGAAATAACCCAAAAAGTTCCCAATTTGCTTTTTACAGCAAGTAACTCGAGACAAACCAGTATCGCTATTCGCGGTTTGGGCAAGAATGCCAGTGACGAGGCCAGAGATCCCAGCGTCGGCGTGCAGGTAGACAACGTGCCGATTATTTGGCCGGGAAGCGCATATACCAACTTCGTTGACTTGGATCATATCGAAGTGTTGCGTGGCCCCCAAGGGACTTTACAAGGAAAAAATGCGAACCTCGGTTTATTGAATATTGTTACCAAAGCGCCTTCCTGGACACCGCAATACTATATTGAAGGTTTTGCCGGAAACCGGGATTCATTACAAGGTAAAGCGGCAGCATCAGGACCTATTCTCGACGGTTTGCTGGCATATCGAGGCTCTTTTTATATTGATAAACGCGACGGTTTTGTTGATAACCTGGATAACCCGGTGACAGTAGGGAAGCTGAAAGAGACCAATCGTATGGGCGGTCGTTTACAGTTTTTGTTCACACCTACCGACAAGTTGGCTGCCAGGGTCATTTTGGATCGCGCCTCGGCCTCAAATACGCAGATTGCGGATTATAACATTGCAGATCCTAGAAACTTTACTTCAGGCGCTTTGCGTACTACCAGCTGGAGTAACAGCCTGGCGCGCGACCATTTTAATAATAATGGAAAACCATATCAGCCTCTTAGCGGTAATCCACGGCAAGTCGCGTTCGACGATATTCGCGACTCACGCGGCGATCAACAAGGGGTGTCCGGGGAAATTAACTATGATATTCCAGGCCATAAACTAACCTCCATTTCCGCATATCGTTGGGGATTGTTCGAGCCTCACAATGATGGTGACCGCTCGCCGTTTGCTATCTCGGAAATTGCGGGTGGTACCGTCGAGGCACGGCAATGGTCTCAGGAAATACGTTTGACATCAAAAGAGCCGGGATTTGGCTTTATCGATTACCAGGTCGGTGGTTTGGGTCTTAGAACCAATAATGACGTCAACAGTCAAACTGCTTATGGTGCTGATGCCGGTGCATTTTATGCCAGCAACTCTGCTTATAGCCGTTTGAATTCGACGGGGGTTGGACAGCAGTTAATGAGAGATTCCTTAGACGGATTGCTAACCACCCAAACGTACAACCCCACCGTCACCAGTCTATCCGCTTTCGGACAGACGGACTTGCATCTCACCAACAAAGCAACACTGACTTTGGGTGTACGGCATACATGGGAAGATCGTAATAATAAGACCAGCAAATCCTTTATAACACCGCACTTGGTTCTAAGCCAGGCCAATTATGCCGGAGCTACCGCTCAGAATATTACCGATGCACTTAGTATCCGAGGCAATGGTAAAAGTGGCGGCGTTCTGGGTAATGTTTACGGTGATGTGGCGGAACAGGGCTTTGACGAACATTCAGAAAACTGGCTGGTAAACCCCAATTACAAGTTTACTAAAGATTTGATGGGCTATTTTTCAGTGTCCGGCGGCGAAAAAGCCGGCGCTGCATTATTCGACTCTAATGGTAAGGCTGAAAACGCAAAACCGGAGAGAGTTCTGGATTTTGAACTAGGTGTTAAATCGGCCTGGTTTGATAAGAAATTATTTGTCAACTTGAACCTTTACGACACTATTGTTAACGATTATCAGGCTAGATTGACGGTGGTGGATCCGACCACGACCTCAGGATTCCGGAACAAAACAGGCAATGTCAAAGAAATTGAAATGCGCGGTGTTGAATTGGAGACGACATGGAACGCCTATCAGGGGTTGAATTTATTTTTAAACGGCGCTTATAACCACGCTGTTTACAACGACTTTGCCAATGCGCCTTGTGAGCCTGAGTCCGGTAATAGCGGAGTCTGTGACTTTACCGGTAGGACGATTCCCAATGCACCAAAGTTTACAGTAAATTTTGGCGCTGATTACCGTAAGCCTTTGGGTTATTACGGACTGGACGGTATTGTATTCCTCAATGACAGTTATCGTTCAGGCGCCAACATGAACGCAGACCTGTCTGAATTTGGCTGGCAAGAAGCTTACCACATTACCGATGGCGGCATCGGAGTTGCTACGCATGACGGTAAATACAATCTCAGTTTGATTGCCAGAAACATTTTCGACACCCGTTACGTTACCAATGTAGGCAGTCTCTCTAACACGTCCACTACTTCCGGCGTTCAAGGTGAAGCACGTTACTTTGGGGTAAATTTCCGATCCAATTTTTAACCATTAAAGCGTGGGCAGGCGATTGCTGCCCATTCTTCAATCATAATTTTTTAAATACAGAAGTGATTTTTTACCTTTAATTCGGAGAAAAAGATGTTGCTTAAAACTTCACATGCGAAATTATTTACAGTATTAGGTGCTTTAGCGTTTGCAGCTGCTGTACAGGCGGACGATCCGGTTACCCCGGCTATACCCGGTGTGTCGGCGGGAGGCGTCGTTATAGAAATTATCAAAGAAGGCTTTAAAGGTACGGAGGGGCCCATCGGTTATTCGGACGGAAGCCTGCTGTTTACTGAAACCAATGATAATCGAATTGTGCGTATCGCACCCGATAATACGGTTTCATCGTTTCTAGAAAACTCCAACGGTGCTAATGGCCTGGCCTTAAATGCCAGTGGCGAGATCATCGCTGTTCAGACGCTTAACCCTCAGGTGGGCATTGTCTATCCGGCTGATAAGCAAAAGACTTTTGCCGAAAATTTCGAGGGCGTTGCTTTTCAGCGTCCTAACGACCTGGTTCTTGCTAAGAGCGGCGGCATTTACTTTACTGACAGCGGTACTCGCCCGACTAAAGAAAATCCTAACCCGCCACCTTCTCACCCAGGCGTGTTTTACATTACACCGACCGGTGAATTGAAACGCTTGGCTAACGATATTGATCGGCCGAACGGCATTCAGTTGAGCAAAGATGAGAAAGTCCTGTATGTGGCCAACACCCTCGGCGAACACGTACTCGCTTATGACATCGTCGAGGATGGATCAATCTCCAACAGAAGAAACTTCGCCAAGCTGGAAGGCTGGAAAAATGAAGACAATGTCTGGTCTAGCGGTGCCGACGGTTTGGCGATAGATGATAGCGACAGACTCTATGTCGCATCCAATGCCGGGGTTGAAGTGTTTAGTGCTAAGGGCGAAGCGCTGGGCATTATTGTGCTTCCCAAGAAGCCGCAAAATATAGCGTTTGCCGGCACGGACAAGAAAACCCTTTATGCGGTAGGACGAGGTTCCGCTTACAAGATTCCCCTGATTGCACAAGGCTTTAAAGGCCGGGCTAAGTAAGTTCATTAACTGGGCGGTCCCATCGCATCGTTCCCACGCCAAGTGGGAACGATGAATGATAAATCGCAATTTTAGGAGTTTATTTTAATGACACGCAAAACAGCTAAAGATTTCGATCCGAAGGTGCTGAAACTATTTGATAAATATGTCCACGGTGATTTATCGCGCCGGGGATTTTTGGCTTCGGTTGCAAAATTCACGTTGATCGGCCTGACTGCCGAGGGTTTGCTTGAGGCACTGAGTCCACGTTTTGCCGAGGCACAGCAGATAGGACTGGATGATCCACGTATCTCGGCGAAATATGTGGAATATTCCTCGCCCGCAGGTTACGGCAAGATTCGCGGCTATTTGGTTCAGCCGGCCCAGTTCACCGGAAAACTGCCGACTGTGCTGGTCGTGCACGAAAACCGGGGCCTGAATCCGCACATCGAAGATATTGCCCGGCGTATTGCGCTGGATAATTTTATCGCCTTTGCTCCCGATGCCCTGTACCCGTTAGGCGGCTATCCGGGTGATGAAGATAAGGCGCGCGAGCTTTTCACATCGCTCGATCAAACCAAAACGCATGCGGACTTTATCTCCGCTGCCGACGTGCTCAAAAACCTGCCCGAAGGCAACGGCAAAGTAGGTACAGTAGGCTTTTGCTACGGCGGCGGCATTGTCAATTTCCTGGCGACGCAGCTTCCCGGTCTGGCGGCAGGCGTTCCTTTCTACGGCAGTCAGCCGAGCGCCGAAGACACCGCAAAAATCAAAGCGCCACTGTTGCTGCATTATGCCGGTGAAGACGAACGCATCAATGCCGGTTGGCCGGCTTACGAGGCCGCGCTAAAAGCCTCCGGAATCAGCTATGAAGCTTACATTTATTCGGGCGTACAACACGGCTTTAACAACGACACCACGCCGCGTTACGACGAGGCCGCTGCGAAGCTGGCATGGGAGCGCACCATTGGTTTTTTTAATAAGCATCTGCGTGTCTAAGGCTTATTGTTGATAATTCTGGATTTTTTATGCTTGAACTTCGTTCACTGTCTATTGCGTTTGCCTTGTTTGTGCTGTTTTGCGGCAAAGCGCAGGCGACCTCGTTTGAAGCAGGTACCGAGCAGGTCACAGCGCAATTGGTCGCGTCCGTCGATGCCGTGCATCCCGGCGATGAGATTCTGGTGGGTGTGCATCAAAGAATCATTCCGCATTGGCACACTTACTGGAGAAATCCAGGGGATTCAGGTTTAGCCACGACCATCGACTATACGCTCCCGACAGGGGCAAAAGCGGGCAAAATTCAATGGCCTACCCCTAGTCGTATCACGCTGGGCCCCGTCATGAGTTACGGCTATGAAAATGAAGTCACCTTGCTGACCAAAATTAAGGTGCCACAAGATAGCGTTGCAGGCAGCGTATTTCCTGTCAAAGCTAAAGTGAAATGGCTGGTCTGCGAAGAATCATGCATTCCCCAGAAAGTTGATTTAGCGCTGGATTTGCCTGTTGTCTTGCCCGGTGCTGATGCTGGGGCAGGCAGTCCGTTGATTGAACTAGCCCGTGCCAATTTGCCAGTCGTCAGTCCCTGGCCGATAAGCTTAGCTTATGGCAAAGATGTTTTATCCTTGAAAATTAATAACGCAAAGCAATTTTCTTCCATTAAAAAGATTTGGTTTTATCCAGAGGAGTGGGGAAAAGTCGTACATGGAGCCCAGCAACCCTGGCAACTTTCTGGCGATACGCTTGAGCTGCAATTGAAGCCGGGAGATGCGCCGTTGTTTCCGGGCGAAAATCTGACCGGGGTTTTGGCGATTACGCAAGACAGCAGCAGCGGGCCGGTTACGCATGGGTATAGTGTGAAAGTTGCTGGAGACGCAGTGGTTTCTGAGATTACTCCGCTCAGGGCTATGGTTTTAGATAGTGCTACGGTTAAGGCGCAAGACGGGGAACCGGATTTGGTGCTTGCGTCTGCATTGCTGCTGGCCTTGCTGGGTGGAGTGATATTAAACCTGATGCCTTGTGTCTTGCCGGTGCTGTCCATTAAGGCGTTGTCCTTAATAAAACATGCTCAGCATGCACCTTTGCAAACCCGGCTGCATGGACTGGCTTACACACTGGGCATACTGGTAAGTTTTACGTTGCTCGGCGGAGTATTGATCGCGTTGAAGGCCGGCGGAGCCCAGATAGGCTGGGGCTTTCAATTCCAGTCGCCGCTGTTTGTACTAGCGGTTGCCTATTTAATGTTTACTGTAGGACTGAGTTTATCCGGTGTATTTTCAATCGGTGACTCGGTAGCGGGAATCGGTTCTTCACTGGCTGAACGCCCCGGTTACAGCGGTAGTTTTTTCACCGGCGTGTTGGCGACCATCGTTGCGACGCCTTGCACAGCCCCCTTTATGGGGGCGGCGGTGGGCTTTGCGTTAAGCCAGCCTCCAGCATCCCTATTGGCGGTGTTTTTCTGTTTGGGCCTGGGGCTGGCATTGCCCTATCTGCTGTTGAGCCAATGGCCATCCTTGCAGCGACGCCTGCCGAAACCCGGTGTGTGGATGGATAGATTAAAGCAGGGTCTGGCCTTCCCGATGTATGGAGCAGCGGTGTGGCTGGTCTGGGTGTTGGCGCAACAGGCAGGGGTCAATGCCATTGCTGTCGCACTGGGCGGGATGGTTATTATCGCGTTCGCCGCCTGGCTTTATGAATTCAGCAAATTGTCAGGGAAAACAGGACAGCGTAGCGGCTCCGGTATCGCCGCGCTGTCGCTAGGATTGGCATTGGTCGGCGGTTATTTTGGTGTGGAGACCACGGCCGCTACGCCATCGGTAAATATTGAGTCGACCAGGAATTTTGAGCCTTACTCGGCCGAGCGATTAACTGAGTTGCGCAGTCAGGGAAAACCGGTATTTCTTAATATGACGGCAGCGTGGTGCATCAGTTGTTTGGTCAATGAAAAAGTCGCGCTGAGTCAGAGTTCAGTCGTCGATACTTTTAAGCGATCCGGGATTACCTACCTTAAAGGTGACTGGACCAACCGTGATCCAGAAATCACCAGTCTTCTCGCCGAATTCGGGCGTAGCGGCGTACCGCTGTATGTGTTTTATCCGGCAGGAGCAGGCAACTCAACAATACCTGTTGTATTGCCGCAGGTATTGACTCCTGAAATTGTCACGCAGGCGGTAACTTTATGAGTAAAGAGGTAGCGAAGGATACGCAATCTTAAAAAAGGAAGCGAACAAACTGGCTAAAGTAACGTCGACAGGGGGAGTCGACCTGATCAAGTCTCAGTTTGAGGCGACGACAAAGCCTGACAGCGTTGTTGTGACAGTTTGCCCGTTCGCGTTTGAAGGATCAATTTTGGCGGGAACTCGATGGATCGATTTCCTGTCTTTTTATAATTATTACGGAGCCAATTATGTTTTTACATCGACTTTATCAAATTACTTTAGTGGGCTTAGCTTTCGCTTTTGCATCCACAGCAGTCAATGCCGAACCTGTAGTAGATAAGCCGGCACCGTTATTTTCCGGCGCAGCAGCCGATGGAAGTACGATCAAGCTTGCCGATCTGCACGGTAAAACCGTTGTGCTGGAGTGGACCAACCATGAATGTCCGTTCGTGGTGAAACATTATGAAAGTGGAAACATTCCTGATTTACAAAAAGACGCCGTCGCCAAAGGTATCGTCTGGCTGCAAGTCATCACTTCGGCACCAGGCAAACAAGGCAATGTCGATGGCGAGACCGCCAGGAAACTCAATGCTCATCGCGGCGCTACCCCGACGAATACCGTTTTAGATAGTGACGGCTCAATCGGCAAACTCTATGGCGCAACCAATACGCCTCAGTTTTTTATTATCGATTCGCAAGGCGTGCTGGTTTACAAGGGTGGCATAGACAGCATCCCGTCTGCCGACCAATCCGATATCGGCAAGGCCGAAAACTATGTCAGTGCCGCCCTGGCTGATCTCGCCGCAGGCAGGAAAGTAGCAAAATCCAGCACTAAACCGTACGGTTGCTCTGTGAAGTACGCCAGTTAAAAGGGGGAATTAAGATGAAAATTACTATTCATATTTGGGATTTGCCACACAGGCTGTTTCATTGGCTACTCGCCGCTTCTGTGACAGCGTCTTATATCACCGCCAAAATCGGCGGCGCGCTGATTGACTGGCATGGCCGGCTAGGCCTTTTTATTTTGGGTTTGCTGGTGTTTCGCATTGTCTGGGGCTTCATTGGCTCGACCCATTCTCGATTTGTGACTTTTTTTCCTACCTTTTCACGGCTGGTTGCTTACCTTAAGGGCCGCTGGCAGGGTATTGGCCATAATCCTTTAGGTGGGCTGTCAGTGATCGCGCTGCTTGCTACGCTGGCTGTGCAGGTGGGTACGGGATTGTTTGCCAACGACGATATCGCCTTTGAGGGGCCATTGTTCGACTTTGTCGATAAGTCCTTTAGCGATCAATTGACCGGTTGGCACAATACGGTATTCGATTTTTTGCTGGCGCTGGTTGTGTTGCATTTAGTTGCCATCATTTTTTACCGCGGGGTTAAAAAAACCAATCTCGTTGTGCCCATGCTGACCGGAAAAAAGAAAATTCCCATTGCTTTGGCAGAAGCGGTTGCGACAAATCATGACAAGGGATTTGGCCCTATACGTTTAATTCTGTCTTTGATTATTTCCAGCACCGTGGTCTGGGGTGTTTCGGGCGGAATATCGCAACTCTATCCGGTGCAAAGCCAACAGCAAATCGCACAAGCAGCACCCTCCAGTTTTTAAACCACTTAAATATTTCTAAAACACACAGGAACTGAAAAAATGAAAAAAAAATAACACTCGCCATACTGCTTGTAGCATCAGCCAATGTTGCGGTAGCCGGTCCGATTGAAGAACAAATAAGATTTCGGCAGTCGGCTTATTCTTTTGCTGCCTGGAATATTTCGAAAATCAAAGAGCAGGTAGTGAATCATCCTGAAAGCTATAACAAAGATTCTGTTGCTGCGGCCGCAAATGCGATTGCTGCGGTTGCTAATTCCGGCTTGGGCGCATTGTATGGTGAAGGTACAGATAAAGGCGTAGGTTGGAAACAAACCCGCCTCAAGCCTGAATTTTTCCAGAAAAAAGAAGAAGTGACGATAGCGGCCAACGCCTTTAACGTGGCCGCCAACGAATTGGCGAAAGTAGCGGCAACAGGTGATGTCAACGCGATCAAGACCCAGTTTGGAAAAGTAGGCGAATCCTGCAAAGGCTGCCATGACCTGATTCGTATTAATGAGTAAACAGACGTTAAATATTATCTCGTTCCCACGCAGTGCACTCATCTCTATACACAAGTGTCTGCGGGGCATCCAATGTTCGTCATTCTGGGAGGGAAGCCGGAATTTCCAGGCACAGGGATGTGTATAACGAAACGCTGCAAGGTGTGCGTTAGGATGTTGCGCACACCGTAACCCGCTTTTAACGGCCTTGAAGTTTAGGATTATTTGGTTTTAATTCCTTATGTGTAAGTCCGTAAGGGGGCATCCCGGACTTTTTTTGTTTATGGTTGCCGATCGGAACAAGACCTGAAATCTGTCAGTCTTGAATCAGTAATGCCTCTAGGGGGCCTACACCTGATTTCTTGTCGGCTTACTCTTTCTGCTTCCATCCGCTCTCATCAAGTTCTGAAAAACACTGGATCGTGAATGCGGTGCCCGAGGTTATTACATTTCACTGTCAAAGTTCAGACATTACACCTCAGCAGTGCCGCTTTCCTGTTCACAGGCTGGTTGCTGCCGCTATCTGTTTATCCATGAGCATAGTCTGATGCCGGGCTGCTGCTTTTTCAGCAACCCGGTTTAGCTTTGGAATGGAGTGCCAGACAGAGGGGAGTCGAATGTGGTGGCGATGAAGGATTAATTATTGGTAATAATCAGCCTGTTAGGTAAAGCGTATGTTGATTGTTGTAACTTTATGGCCGTTATCAGAGCACTGGCACGATAGCTGCATTGCTTCAGGTGTATGTATCGCGATTGCGCGCATTCCATTCGATTTTAATAATTAACTGAAGAGAAATAACCATGAAGAAACCTTCGAAACTGCTGCTGCTATTGTTGATTTTTGCTGCTCCTATCGCCTTTGGTGCTGCTGAAAGTGCCAAAAAATCAGATGCGCCAGCCGCTGCGCAAACTTACAAACCCAAGTCCCCACAAGTTCACCGTGCCGAACTGGATGCCCTGCTGGCCAAACCCGATCAGCTGCTTATTATCGATTTGCGGCGTCCTGATGAAGTCAGCTCAATCGGCGGTTTTCCTGTCTACCTGAGTATTCAGGCTGATCAGTTGGAAAACAGCCTGGATTTCATTCCCAAAGACAGAGCCATTGTCACTGTGTCCAATCATGCCGGGCGTTCAGGCAAGTCAGCTGATCTGTTAGCCAGCAAAGGCTACAAAGTGGCCGGTTATGTTGGCGCGCAATACTACGAAGAAGAGGGCGGTAAGCTTGCCAAAATCGCGCCGCCTGCGTCCAAGCCAGTGAAAAAACACAAGCACTAATTTTAATAAAGTGATGCTGGCGAAGGCCTGCACCCCTTTTATTTTTGGAGGATGTTAATGAAAAAGAAACTATATCTCGCAGTTATGTGGGGGCTAGCCGGTGCTGTGGCTGGGGAAGTTGAGGCGGCTGTGGATCTATTCAATAGCCCGGTTGGTGTAATTGGCGAAACAAAACAACCGGACTTATTTAACGGTTCGGTCGGAGCAATCGGTGCGCAACCCGTAGCGGCCGATAGCCAGCAAGCGGCCGCTGAAGTAACTGCTCAGCAGACGGTGGAAGCTTTGCAAGCTCCGCAAGCCGGGCAATCAGCATCGGCAGCGTCGGACAATAAGCAGGCCGCTGCTGAGGTGCAAGCGCCGCAGGCTACCAAATCAAAGCTCTGGTCGTATCAACCGGTGAAAGCTCCGGCTCAACCGGCTGTTAATAACAAAAACTGGGTGCGGACGCCGATTGATGCATTTGTCCTCGCTCCTTTGGAGGCAAAGGGGCTGACGCCTTCGCCTGACGCTGACCGTGCCGCTTTTGTGCGCCGTGCAACCCTAGATGCCTGGGGTGTCATTCCCACGCCAGAGGAAGTCGCAACCTTTGTGAACGACACGTCTCCGGATGCTTACGAAAAGCTCGCGGATCGCCTGCTGGCATCTACCAAATACGGAGAGCGTCAGGCTCGTCGTTGGCTGGATTTGGCTCGGTATGCGGATAGCACAGGTTTTCAGAATGATGAGACGCGGCCCAATTTGTGGCGTTACCGCGATTATGTGATTAATGCGTTCAACCAGGATAAACCCTATTCCCGCTTTGTCCAGGAGCAACTGGCGGGTGACGAGCTGTGGCCTGACAGTCAGGAAGCACTGATCGCCACCGGCTATATGGCAAATTTCCCGGACAATCACAACTCCCGTGACCTGATTCAGAGGAAATATCAAATCACTACCGACATCACCGATACCGTGGGCAAGGTATTTTTAGGCCAGACGGTGGAGTGCGCGAGATGCCACAACCACAAGTTCGACAAGATCAGCCAGAAGGATTATTTCTCGCTACAGGCATTTTTCGCCAATTTGAGTGCCGTTGACAACATTCCTGCGACGAAAGGAGATGTGGAGCGCAACTACGAAATCGCCTGGAACAAGTGGGAAGCAGCCACCAAGGAGATTCGCGACAAACAAAAGGCGATTATCGACTCGGTCAGGGAGAAGGCTGAACAGCATCATAAGGAACGTTACTTGACGGATAGCAGGGAGGCGATTTTCAAGCCCAAGGCTGAATGGACTGCTCAGGATCGTTGGGTGAATCATCGCTTGGCGCATGTGACCGACGAGCGGAGTTTGGCGGCTTACCTGAGAGATGCGGCGGAAAGCAAGGGCAATGATAAGGACTACAGTCCGGAAATCGTCGCAAAGTGGTTGGAATATGACAAGTTAACCGAAGAGTTGAAGAAGTTTAAGGATCTTAAACCTGCTTCAGGTTCTACTGAAATTTCTGCGATGACAGAGCTCGGTCATGCCGATGCCCCACCCAGCTATGTATTTTTTGGCGGCGATCACGAACGGCCATTGGAGCAGGTGCAGCCGGCGTTTCCGGAGGCTATCACCGACGAGAAGCCGGACATTAAGCCCACCGCATTTTCATCAGGCCGAAGGACAGCTCTGGCAAACTGGATAGCCAGCTCAACTAATCCGCTGACGGCACGGGTGTTTGTAAACCGGGTGTGGGAGCAATACTTCGGACGCGGCATTGTGGAAACGGTCAGTGATTTCGGCAAGGCGGGGCAAAAGCCAACCAATCCGGAATTACTGGACTATCTGGCGGACAATTTTATTAAGCAAGGCTGGAGTGTAAAAAAACTTCACCGTGAGATTCTGCTGTCCAGTGCCTATCGTCAGTCATCGGCTTACCGTGAAGATGTAGTCAAAGCGGATCCTGAAAACAAGCTGTTGGCAGTGTTCCCGCGGAAACGTCTTGAGGCCGAACAGATTCGTGACTCGCTACTGGTCGCTTCGGGAAAACTTGAAGAAAAGATCGGCGGACCGAGCGTGTTCCCTCCTGTACCTGCGAACTTGGGGGCCGGTAATCAATGGGAGGTGTCCAAGGATGTTAACGATCACAATCGGCGCAGTTTGTACGTTTTCACCCGGCGCAGTGTTCCTTATCCATTACTGGAGTCCTTCAACATGGCTTCCGCGCAAGAGGCACACAGCAAACGTGAAGTAACCACTTCTCCGTTACAGTCACTTGCGTTGATCAATAGTGATGTGGTGTTCGAATGGTCGCAGGCATTGGCCGGAAGAGTCATTAACGAGGCGGGCAATAATGAACCTGCTCAATTGGATAGGCTTTATCAAATATTGTTCTCACGCAAAGCTACCGACTCGGAAAAGGAGGCTTTGCAAAAGTTTTTGAACAATCACGAAAAGGTTGTCAGGGAAAAAACATCGGAAGGTAAATTTGCGGTCAGCATACCTACCGGCTTAAAGGAAGATCAAAAGTTGGATCCTATACGTGCCGCGGCTTTTGTTGACCTGGTGCATACGGTTGCGAATTCAAACGAATTCATTTACCGGTTTTGATGACACATATCACTTTCTAAGAGGAAAAATGAATCATGAATAATAAATCGCGTAGAGACTTTTTAGTCAAAACAGGATATGGCTTGGGCGGCCTTGCATTGAGCGGTCTGGTGCCGGGGGGCGGGTTTATATCGAGTGTATTGGCTGCCGACTTGGTTGACCCGCTTGCCCCCAAGCAGCCTCATTTTCCGGGTAAGGTCAAATCGGTAATCTGGTTACACCAGCACGGCGCTCCCAGTACGCTCGATCTGTACGATTACAAACCTGAACTGGTTAAGCTGGCAGGGCAAGAGGTTCCTGCCTCTTTCCTGAAAGGTATCAAGACCAGCACGCAGGGCGGGCTCGGCAAGCTTTATGCGTCGAACCGAACCTGGAAGCAATACGGGCAAAGCGGCGCCTGGTTTTCCGACCTGCTTCCCAATATTGCGCAACATGCCGACGATATCGCTTTCATCAAGTCCAGCGTGACCGTAGGCGCTACCCATGACATTTCAATACTCAAGCTGAACTCCGGCGGTTTGAATCCCGGTCGGCCGTCTCTTGGTGCATGGATTCAATATGCCTTGGGATCAGCCAACCCCGATTTGCCTGCCTATGTGGTTCTCTACAACGGTAAAAAGGAACCGAGCGGAGGCGCAGTAAACTGGAGTTCCGGCTTCCTGCCCGCCGTTTATCAGGGTACGGCTTTCCGCTCGGGCAAATCTCCGATCCTGCATTTGGAACGTCCTGAGTTAATTGCGGCAGCACAACAAGGTGACAATCTGAAGCTGTTGAAGCAATTAAACGAGCTGAAGGGACAAGCGTATCCGGAAGACACCGAGCTTCAGGCGCGTATCCGTGCCTACGATCTGGCTGAGCGTATGCAAACCTCAGCGCCGGAAGCGGTTGACCTAGGCAAGGAGTCGGATGCCACCAAGGCGCTTTATGGCTTGAACGATGATGTGACCAAAGAATACGGCACCAATTTGTTGCGCGCACGGCGTCTGGTGGAGCGCGGTGTGCGCTTCATCCAGGTAGTTTCCGGCCCGACCGATGTGGACGGTGACGAAAGGGACTGGGATGCCCATACCAAACTCGAAGAAAATCATGGCAAGCACGCCAGAATCGTCGATAAGCCGATTGCCGGACTGCTGACAGATCTTAAAGCGAATGGTCTGCTTGATTCGACGCTGGTGGTGTGGACATCGGAATTTGGTCGCACCTCATGGGGCGAAAGCGGTACCGGACGCGACCACAATGCCTGGGGGTACACACAATGGCTGGCGGGCGGCGGGGTTAAGGCAGGCACCACTTATGGCTCGACCGACGAGATTGGCTTGCAGGTGGCGGATAAAAGTCAGGCGGTCGATACCTATGACCTACATGCCACAGTGCTCAATCAGATGGGCCTGGATCACTTGAAACTGATCTATAAATATCAGGGCCGTTCAGAGCGTCCCACAGTTGTTTACGGCAAGGTTATTAAGGAGCTAATCGCCTAGCAGAAAACCCTGGTGTATTGACTGGAGATCGATCATAACCCGGAAGCTTTGCTTTCCGGGTTATCCAGTATTCCCCTTATTTCCTGAACATAAACCCTCAACCTGAAGATTTGCTGCAATTGATTGCACACAGAGGGTTCATGGCGGTGTGGAAGCCGCCCTTTTAAGGATCACATAATATGCGTAAGACGATTAACCTTTGCGGAATTATTTTCGTGCTGGCAACCGGCATTGCATATGCCGAAGCCGAATTCGATTTTGAAACGTTGATGGAGGCAATAGATAACAATTCTCATAACCTGCAGGGCAATATTGCCAACAAAGATGCCGCAGCAACCATTGCTCTTGCCAAAGAAATGCAGAGTGAATTCAAGCTGGTCGGAGGTTACTTTGAAAAGAGAGGCAATGCTGCTGATGCCGTAAGCGATGCGCAACGATACGTGGACATGGCTACCGAAATAGTGAAATTTGTGGAAGCGAATGATTTCGATGCAGCGTCAAACAAGGCGATTGAAATTTCGAAGTCTTGCGATGCGGCTTGTCACGATACTTATAAACCCCTTTAAAACCTAATCCCTTTATTAAAGAGTACAACTATGAAACGTATTTTATTGAGTTGCCTGTTGTCGAGCGCAATCACACTTCCCGCCTTCGCTGCGTTACCTGAAGGTCATCCGGCCCCGGATTTCCAGACCCAAGCCTCACTGGCTGGTAAGGCTTTTAATTATTCACTGAAAGATGCGCTTAAGAACGGCCCGGTTGTGGTCTATTTTTATCCGTCTGCCTTCACCGGCGGCTGCAATATTCAGGCGCACACTTTTGCGTTGAATCATGACAAATTCACTGCCGCCGGAGCTTCCATTATAGGCGTGTCTCTCGACAGCATAGACAGGCTCAATGATTTCTCCGCCGATCCTGAGTTTTGCGGGGGTAAAGTCGCGGTTGCTTCCGATGTCGATGGCAATATCGCCAAGTCTTACGATTTGACGGTTAAAGAGGCGGCTGCGGGGAAAAAGGATTCGCGCGGCGTTGACATTACTCACGGTTTTGCCGAGCGCACTACTTTTATCGTGACGCCTGATGGCAAAATTGCCGCCACACTGAGCGGACTTAAACCGGCTGAGAATGTTGAAAAGGCGCTGGCAACTGTGCAACAACTCGCGGCTGACAAGCAATCAACACAGTAAGCATGCGTTTATTGCGCTTTGTGTCGCAAAAAAGCATCGAAACGATTGCGTTGCCATTGCAGGCGGATTTTGCCTGTCAGAGGCAGCGCAAGCATCTGTCGCATAGACGCTGGAAACGGAATTCCTTCCTTGTCGTCAGTACCTTCGCCCTGATCGCTTCGATGAAGAGTATGGCGGCGGATGGGGCAAAGATCCCTGTACAACGTATAGGCAGTGGCGACCCTGTCATCGGCAAGGCAAAGTCTGACGAAGGACGTTGTCAGGAGTGTCACGGCGCGGATGGTAACAGTAGCGATGCCAAGATTCCCAATCATGCCGGTCAGTATGCCGGTTACCTGATCAAGCAACTGGGCGACTTTCAGTCAGGTGCACGCAAGCACGAGATCATGAGCATTATGGCTGAGGACTTAAGCGCCGCCGACGTGGCGGATATTGCCGCCTATTTCGCAAGCCAGAAAATCATGCAAGGCGATGGTGCCGGCGTTAAACCGCTGGCAAGGAATTTGTTTGTCAACGGCGATCCGGATCGGGACATTCCATCCTGCGTAAGTTGCCACGGCGAAAGCGGCAAGGGCAGGGTTGTAGCTAACGTGATTTACCCAGTGATTGGCGGCCAGCGCGCGGTTTACTTGCGTTCCCAGTTGGTCAATTGGAAGTTGGGCGACCGTAGCAACAGTCCGGGTGGCGCAATGAACATGGTAGCGAAATTGCTGAGCGACGACGAAATCGATGCGCTGGCCGATTATATATCCGGACTGTAGCAAATCGTTTGCCGGATGATGCTTATTCCAATTCCTTTCCCGGAGCTGTGCGGTGTCAGGTTAAGGTCGGATAGGCCTACACAGTTGGCATTTAATTATGAATATTAAGGGGAGTAGAAAGGAAGAGATATTTCAAGTTAATTTCTTTCCTCTCTATTTATTTTTTCAGAGGGCAACAATGAAGTCTTTGATTTGGCTGTTATATCAAGCTCATCGCTGGGTAGGTGTGGTGCTGGGCTTATTCATGTTTTTCTGGTTTTTTACCGGTCTGGTGATTATGTATTCCACACCGACCACGCAAAATCGCAGTCAGCAACTCGCTCACGCCGAAACGTTGGCCCCTGAAGTCGGCTGGCTAAGTCTGGGTGATGCCTGGGATCGTAGTGCCGAACAACGTAAGGCGGTCGCTGAACGTAAGTCCAAAGCTGTTGAAGCTGCTGGTGGGAGGCCTGGCCGCGTCGAGGGTCAGGGCAGCACAGGTAAAGACGGCGATGTTGCTGTCGGCATTATAGATGCCCGATTGGTACGCAGTGCCGGTGAACCCGTGTGGCTGGTGGAGGACAGTCGGGGTCTGCGTTTTGCCTTGTCTGCGATTGACGGTTCACTGCGTGAAACCACGCCGGATCAGGCGCTGAAAATTGCGGAAAACTGGTTTAACTCTAATAGTAGCAGCGGTGCTATAAATGCAAGCTACCAGGAGACAGTTGAGAAGCCGATTATTCTGCGTAATCAGGATGCCTTGAGTCCCTTCCATCGCATAGCCGTCGGCGAAGATGGCGGCGAGTTGCTGATTTCATCGCGTACCGGCGAAGTATTGCACGCATCCACGCGTGTGGATAGGGCCTTCTTCTGGGCCGGCAACTGGCTGCATTTGTTAAAGCCGTTGGAATCTATAGGTTTGGGTAAAATTCGCAACGATGTTCAGCTGTGGTTGGGCTTGTCTGCGACGATAGCGACATTGACCGGTTTGATTATCGGCTGGTTACGCTGGCGCCCTGGTTTCGGCGGCAAGCCCACCTATTCCCAGGGCCGTACCCAACCTTACCGCGAATTCTGGTTTAAATGGCATTTCTGGAGCGGTTTGATCGGCGGTACCGTGGTGCTCTCCTGGGCAATAAGCGGTTTTGTTGATACCAACCCTGGAAAAATATTTACGCCGGCCAATCCCAGTCGACAAGAAGTAACACGCTATTTGGGGAGCGAATTGCCCGAAGTAATGCGTAATTGGCAGCCGGTTCTGCCGGTTCTACTGGCTACGGCTGTCGACGGTGCGGATATTGTCGAACTTGGCTGGCGACGACTGGGCGGTGATGCCGTGCTGCTGGCTCATACCCGTGATGGACAGCGTCTGCCTCAGTCTCTGGACGGTGCCGTTCCGCGCTTCAGTGATAGAGCGCTGCTGGCTGCCGTGCTGCGCGTGGCCGGTAACACTCAAGTGGATACTCGGGAGGTTCTGACTGAATACGACAACTACTACTATCCCAGACACCATCAAAGTTTGGTGGAGAAACCGCTGCCGATACTGTTGGTAAAGATGGCAGATGATACCGGTACTCGTTTTTATTTGGATCCACAAGACGGAAAGCTGATTGCTAAGCTGGATAGAAGCGGGCGTGTCTTACGCTGGTTATACTCGGGTCTGCATCACTGGGATTTCGGTTGGCTTTATCATCGGCCAATATGGGATGTCTGGATGATGACCTGGGTATTGTTCGGTCTGGTACTGGGGGCCAGTTCGCTGGTGGTTGGTTGGCGGCTTCTTAAGAAAACTTTTGCGCCTAAAAAGCGAGTGGGTTCCCGGCGGCGCACCGGCCGCCGATACGTGGCTGAAATTCATCAACAATAACTGTTTATGTACCTACAGCAGATCAGCGGACATTGCTGCAATACCGACATTTTTCTCCTAAAAAAATAGTCGATCCCTTGCTATTACGGGATTATGGCATGGCATGAAATCTGCTTTATGTATTGTGGTGTGCCGATTTCGCGGTCTTAAAACTATGGTGGTTAAAACGCGATTGATGCTGACCAGTTAACCGGAAGCCAGTGAGTTTATCTAAGGGACCACTGGCTTTTTTTGGTCCCATGGCAGTAGCTTGTATATCTATTTTTAAGATATATAAATCTAATAATATCGTTTTATTACAAATAACAATTATCCTAAGATAACTGCCAACGCTGAAGGAGTGGCATGCTCAGCTCTGTTAACCCGATATGATTGCAGTTGTTTAGTAACATCGGTGATTTGATTTCAACCCGGATGATGATCCTGAAAAGGGTTGATCTACCTACTTTTTGAAAAACAAACGAGCACCTTATTATGGATACACTTTTAGTCCGCAATCTCACCAGCACCAAAGAAGAAGATGCCTCGACACTGCTGGCCTTTGATGAGCTGGAGTCACGCTCGCTGTCGCTGTCTGTCCGAGCGACAGCGCTGGTTTTTGAGGATCCTGTTTCCCGTCGATTACTGGAACAGATAGAACGTATAGCGCCTAGCGACGCCACTGTTCTTATTATTGGTGAAACAGGAACAGGTAAAGAGCTTGTCGCCCGGCATGTTCACGCACTCAGCAAACGCAGCAATAATGTTTTTGGAGCGATAAACTGTGCAGCGTTGAGTGAAAACCTGATTGAAAGCGAATTATTTGGCCATGAAAAAGGTTCGTTTACAGGCGCTTTTACCAGCAAAGATGGCTGGTTTGAAACTGCCAACAAAGGCAGTTTGTTTCTTGATGAGGTCGGTGATTTACCGTTGGGTATGCAGGCCAAATTGCTGCGCGTGTTACAAGAGCGCGAAGTTGTCAAAGTCGGTTCCAGGCAACCTGTGCCGGTAGATGTCAGAATCATTGCGGCAACCAACGTCAATCTGGAAGAGGCAGTTGCCGCTTCGCATTTTCGAGCGGATTTATATTACCGTTTCAATGTTGCGACTATTCAGCTAAGTCCCTTGCGCGAACGACCAGGCGACATTCTGCCTTTGGCGAGACATTTTTTGAAAATTTACGGTACTCGTTTGGGCTATGGCGAAATCAAGTTGTCGCCGGCAACCGAATTGACCTTATTGAATTACGATTGGCCGGGTAATATTCGTGAGCTGGAAAACGCCGTTCACCGTGCGCTTCTGGTTTGCCCAGGTAATCGTTTACGCCCTGAGGATTTCAAACTATCCGGCGTTAGAGCCTTGGAACACGGACCTTTAGTTTCAACCACGTCTTTGGAAAGTGCGTTGCAGCGCCTTTGTGAGCAAGCGCCACCCAAGTTATTTGAAATTATAGAAGAGACGGTGATTCGAACTGCCTTTGACTTCTGCGAAGAAAATCAGGTTCAGACTGCGCGTTTGTTAGACATCAGCCGTAATGTACTCAGGCACAAGCTGGGACTCTATGGCATGCTGCCGCAAGCGCATAAAAAGCTGTCAGACGCATACAGTGATACGGAAATCAGAAGGGAGGGAGGGGCTGGAACAACAGCCACAAAAAGTCTGTACGGCTTGACTTAGTTGGACGTTTTGCATATTCAGAGCCAATTTGTCATCCATCCTGTCTCAATGCAGCCATTGATACCGGCAAATAGTGCCACGGTGCAAACGATTGCAACCTGTGGTGACAACAACAGATTATTTATGAAACTGCCGATTCGTGGTTTCATTGCAAGGTCTTTAGCAAATAAGGCGTTGCAACGCAACGTCTCTACTGGAGTTTAAAATGGGTTTCAGCGTTACTCACTTACTAGTTGTATTAGGCATCGTCACTGTTGTTTTTGGCACCAAGCGTTTACGCAATGTAGGCGCTGATCTGGGTGGGGCGATCAAAGGTTTTCGCTCGGCGATGACAGAAGCCGACGACTTTACGGATGCAGGAGGTAGATCACCAACAGTAGGCGCTTTAGGTGACGCAGGAACCGTTGCCGAGAAAAACGATAAAGATTAACACTCATGTTTGATGTAGGATTCTCGGAACTTTGTCGGTTCTGTTGCGTTAATTTCAGTCGAGCACCGCTTTGCGACAGAACCTTATATTTTTGTTAAGACATATGTTTTCTCTGGTGAGATTACATGTAGTGGTGTGATTACCAAGGAAAACTGACGGACTAATTACCAAGGGACTTTGTCGTTGCAGTGTAACAATTGGTTAACAAATCTACAATCAAGTCATCATGTCTATACGCC
>JBAZTN010000010.1:0-34752 GCA_041661895.1 Methylobacter sp.
AAAACAAATGAGCGGTTTTGGCGGCATGCTGTCATTCGGAGTTGTCGGAGGCATCGAAGCGGGACGCAAGCTCATGAACAGCCTGGAGCTTTGCAGCTTAGCCGTCAGTCTTGGTGCCGTGGATACATTAATTCAGCATCCGGCTTCTATGACTCATGTTGGAATTCCGAAGGAGGTGCGAATCAAAACGGGTATCACCGACGATTTGGTCCGGCTTTCTGTTGGTATTGAGGAACCTGAAGATATCATTGCGGATCTCGATCAGGCCTTGGAGAAGTTGTAGCTGACCAACCGGGATGCAATTTTTCTTACTCCAAAGTCATGCCTACTTGCCTGACAGCGGGACAAGGTTTGTAACCCCGTCCCGCTTGGAAGGCTTATTTACAGATTAACTTTACGATAGAAAGTTGTGTTATGCCACAACTCCTAATTCAGAAAGTTGATCATCGCGTTATTCAACGCGACATTGCAGGAGATTAATTAAATTTACCATTAAATCTAGTAAGCGAACCTGATGCTGATGATGGATATAATCCTGATGCTGTTTTGCTATCAACAATCATGCTTGCGTGATGTGCTTTTTTGGCTGAGTGATGCTCTTTGTCGTCTGAGGAGTGATGCCCTTTGCCGTCTGAATGATCATCGTTACTGTCTTCCATGTGATCCAACACAATAAGGAAGTTTGAAGTATCTCCGGTATTCCAAGTCATAGTACCTTCAGCAGTACAATCATCTTTATTTACAAAATACGTTCCACTACCTGTCCTTTCTGTAGTAGACCCAGCTGCAGATCCATATCCAGCAATATCAAACTTTCCCTTTCCATCAAAAAACGCTTGACCGATTACATGAGTACTCCGAGTAACGTTGATAAAAGTGCTAGGACCGGTAGGAAGCGGAAATTCATTGACCCCACTCACTTCATAACCATACTTTCCTTTTAAAGAACTCTCATCACACCCTGCGGCATAAGCTCCAGTTGAAATTAATGATATTGCAGAAATTAAAATTATTTTTTTCATATGATTTATTTTATAAGTGTTTATGATGGTTTAATAATGGTTTAACTTACTTACTTACTTACTTACTTACTTACTTACTTACTTACTTACTTACTTACTTACTTACTTACTTACTTACTTTTAATACCTCAAAGTGAATTTTTTTGTTGCAATCGATTGAGCCAGTCCGTTGCTCTAATTTCGTATTTATGAAAACGTAACGGCACATGATGCCGAAGACTTACCAATGCACTTTAACCATGATTTCCATTTTTATATTACCCATAATCTCACCGATAATGGGCTTGAATTTAGAGCTAAGTTAACACGAAGAAAAATGAAGTCAGCGGTTCGTATATGTTTGATAAAGCATGCACCATAAAATTTATATAAAATAAACTGAAATTATATGAATTCAAATTTGATAAATACGCTGCTCATTGGCCATTTTTTGTTTTTGTTTCAGTATAGTTATTTTTACAGCATAAGCCTGACAAAAAACGTGAAACAGTTCTAATTATCAGTATATTACAGTTATATTACAGTTATACTTTCATGTATAAATTATTATGTTGTCTTGATTAATCGCTGAAGACCTTGCACTTGAGGATGGAAAAACACGAGAAAACGCTATGGAAGTAGCCAGGTTTCTGGAGGCACATCGGAAAATTGCCTGGGTTAGGTATCCCGGCTTGCCAAGTCACCCGCAGTACGAAATTGCACAATAACAAATGAAATGAGTGGTTTTGGCGGCATGTTGTCATTCCGAGTTGCCAGTGGCATCGAAGCGGGACGAAAACTAACAGCAGGACGGGGCTGCAAACCCCGACTCGCTTAGGAAGATTAATGAAATTTACCAACAAATCTAGTGAGCGTACCTGATGCTGATGATGGAAATATCATCGCAGGTATTACTGTTTTGCCATCTGTAGCAACCAACACGCTTGCGTGATACACCTTGTTGGCTGCATGACTGTTACTGTTATCCGTGTGATCCAACACCATACGAAATTCTGAAGTTTCTCCGGTATCCCACGCCAACACACCTTCAGCTATACAATTAACTGGATTTACCGTATACGTTCCAGTACCTGTCATTGCTTGAAGAGACCCGGCTGCAGATCCATATCCGGTAATAGTAAAAATACTCTTTCCATCAAAAATTGCTTGACCGACCACATGAGTACTCCGAGTAGTCTTGAAAATAAAATTAGGGAGAAGTGGAAATTCATTGACCCCACTCACTTCGTAACCGAATTTTCCTTTTAAAGAACTTTCATCGCACCCTGCGGCATAAGCTCCAGTTGAAAACAATGTTACTGCAGAAATTAAAATTATTTTTTCATTTGATTTATTTTATATATGTTTATGATGATTTTAAAATGATTTATTTTATTTACTTATTTACTCGTTTACTTATTTACTTATTTACTTATTTACTTATTTACTATTAAACTCCTGTTACCACCAAGTTAATTCATTTTTCGTTGCAATCGATTGAGCCAGTCGTTGCTCTAATTTCATATTTATAAAAACAAAACAGCGCATGATACCGAATACTTGCCAAGGCACTGTAACGCTGATTTCCATTTTTATATTACCTATATTCTCACAGAGAATGGACTTGAATTTAGAGATCAGTTAACACAAGTAAAATTTAATAATTACGTTGCTTATTGGCCATTTTTTGTTTTTATTTCAGTATAGTTAACATTTCAGCATAAGCCTGACAAAAATTGTGAAACAGTTCTAATTATTATGTTTTAATTACAATATAGTCATCCTTTTATCACTTTTGAATTGCTGGTTATAATTACATGACAATTATATTGTCATATACAAATCATTATGTTTCCTTGATTAATAGCTGAAGATCTTGCACTTGAGGATGGAAAAACACGAAAAAACGCTATGGAAGTAGCCAGGTTTCTGGAAGCACATCGAAAAACTGCCTGAATTAGGTATCCCGGCTTGCCAAGTCACCCGCAGTACGAAATTACACAATAACAAATGAAATGAGTGGTTTTGGTGACATGTTGTCATTCCGAGTTGCCAGTGGCATCGAAGCGGGACGCAAACTCATGGATAGCCTGGAGCTTTGCAGCCTAGCCGTCAGTCTTGGTGCTGTGGATACTTTGATTCAGCATTCGGCTTCTATGACTCATGCCGGAATTCTGAAGGAAGTGCGAAACAAAACAGATAACACCGACGATTTGGTCAGGCTTTCTGTCGGCATTGAGAAACCTGAAGACATCATTGCGGATCTCGATCAGGCCTTGGAAGGATTGAAGCTCTGGTAAATAGGTATGCCTACCATTTGGAAAACATCCCGATCTATCAACCCCAAAAAAGTACGCGATGCATATACTACTTGGCTATTTTGTAAATCAAATCTGCCAACTCTTTCGCATCCGGCTTCCGGCCCCCCATCAAAACCCCCGTCAACTCATCATCCTCAAGTTTCAACAGTTCAACAAACAAAGCCCTCTCTTCATCATCTGCAAGCAAATACCCCGTTTCCAGATATTTCTTGAGCATCAAATCTAGCTCTTTGGTGCCGCGCCTGCACTGCCATTTTAATCTGGCGAGTTCATTCATTAGCCCAGCTTTCTTTGCACTAGCAGTTTTTTGGTTTCAGCAATGGCTTTGGCCGGATTCAGGCCTTTTGGACAGGTATCGGTGCAGTTCATGATGGTATGGCAGCGGTAAAGTTTGAAGGGGTCTTCAAGTTCATCAAGACGTTCACCGGTGCTTTCGTCGCGGCTATCGACCAGCCAGCGGTAGGCTTGCAGCAAAATGGCGGGGCCAAGATAACGCTCACTGTTCCACCAGTAGCTGGGGCAGCTGGTCGAGCAACAGGCGCACAGGACGCAGTCGTATAAACCGTCCAGTTTTTCGCGGTCTTCTCTGCTTTGCAGACGTTCGGAGTCGGCTGGTGACGGGGTTTGAGTTTCGATCCAGGGTTTGATTGACGTGTATTGCGCGTAAAAATGGGTCATATCCGGCACAAGGTCTTTGATGACTTGCAGATGTGGCAGGGGAAATATCTTGATGGTGCCTGAATAGGAATCTATGGCTTTGGTGCAGACCAAGGTATTTTTGCCATTGACGGTCATCGCGCACGATCCGCAGACGCCTTCGCGGCAGGAACGCCTGAAAGTTAAAGTACTGTCGATTTCATTTTTGATTTTTAGAATAGCGTCCAGCACCATCGGGCCGCAGCTGTCCATATCCAGTTCGTAGACATCTATACGCGGATTTTCACCTGAATCAGGGTCCCAGCGGTAGACTTCAAATCGACGAATGTTTGTTGCGCCTTGTGGCGCTTTAAAGGTTTTGCCTTCGGTTAAAACCGAGTTTTTTGGCAGCTTGAACTCAGCCATTAATACACCCTCTCTTTCGGTGGAATAACTTCAACTTCATCGGTCAATGTGTACATGTGTACAGGTCTGTAATCGATTTTAACCTTGTCGTCAGTTAGCCAGGTCAAAGTATGCTTCATCCAGTTTGCGTCATCACGTTTGGGAAAATCTTCCCGTGCATGACCGCCACGGCTCTCAGTTCGATTGCCCGCCGCGTTAATGGTAACTGTTGCCTGGCTGAGCAGGTTATCAAGTTCCAGCGTTTCAACCAGATCGGTATTCCAGATCAGGGATTTATCGGCGACATTAACATCGGCAAAGGTTTTTCTGACTTCCGCCATGGCTTTAATGCCTTCATCCAGTGTTGATCCGGTTCTGAACACAGCCGCCTTGGTTTGCATGACTTTCTGCATATCCAGACGAATATCCGAGGTGCTGCGACTGCCGCTGGCGTTGCGGATTTTATCGAAACGGGCGAGGGCTTTATCGCAGGCGTTTTTTGCCAGCGGTTTATGTGCCGCTCCCGGTTTGATAAGTTCTGCACAGCGTATGGCGGCAGAACGGCCGAACACCACCAAATCAAGCAGCGAGTTTGAACCCAGGCGGTTGGCGCCGTGCACCGAAACACAGGCCGCTTCGCCGATTGCCATCAGGCCCGGCACGACTTTATCGGGATTATCTCCATCCAGCGTCACCACTTCAGCTTTATAGTTGGTTGGAATGCCGCCCATGTTGTAATGCACGGTAGGCAAAACGGGAATCGGCTCTTTGGTAATATCGACACCGGCAAAGATTCTCGATAAGTCGGCAATACCCGGCAAGCGCTCGTGAATAATGGCCGGATCAAGATGCTCAACATGCAGATAGATCTGATCTTTATGCGGCCCTACGCCACGACCTTCGTGGATTTCAATGGTCATAGCGCGACTTACTACATCGCGTGAGGCCAAATCTTTAGCGTGTGGCGCATATCTTTCCATAAACCGTTCGCCTTCGGAGTTGGACAGATAACCGCCCTCGCCTCTTACGCCTTCGGTAATCAAACAGCCTGCGCCGTAAATGCCGGTCGGGTGGAACTGTACGAACTCCATATCCTGTAACGGCAGACCTGCGCGTAGCACCATGGCGTTGCCATCACCGGTAACGGTATGCGCCGAGGTACAGGAAAAATAAGTGCGTCCGTAACCGCCCGTCGCCAAAACGGTCATCTGGGATTTGAACAAATGCAGCGATCCGTCATCCAGACACCAGGCCAAAACGCCGCGGCATTCATCGCCCTCCATAATCAGATCCAGCGCGATGTATTCGACAAAGAATTCCGCATTGTGCTTTAAGGACTGCTGATACAAGGTATGCAAAATCGCATGACCGGTTTTGTCAGCCGCCGCGCAAGTGCGCTGCGCCTGGCCTTTGCCCTGATGGGTGGTCATGCCGCCAAAAGCGCGCTGATAAATTTTGCCCTCGACAGTTCTGGAAAAAGGCACTCCGTAATGTTCCAGTTCAATAACGGCAGGAATAGCTTCACGGCACATGTATTCAATGGCATCTTGGTCGCCCAGCCAGTCAGAACCTTTAACGGTGTCATACATGTGAAAACGCCAGTCGTCTTCGCCCATATTGCCCAGCGCCGCGCTGATCCCGCCCTGCGCCGCAACGGTATGACTGCGGGTTGGGAATACCTTGGTAATGCAGGCTGTTTTCAGGCCTTTTTCCGCCATACCCAACGTAGCGCGCAGCCCGGCGCCGCCTGCTCCGACCACGACAACATCGTAGGTATGTTCAATGATCTTATACTCTGCAGCCATGAGTTACCCTACCAATACAATACGAAAAACGGCAATCAAAGCCCCGATCGCCAGAAACAGAAAAGCCAGATTTACCACCCAGATTGAAATAATCTTCAACCCTTCAGCGGCAACATAGTCTTCAATAACAACCTGCAAACCCAGCGCTGCGTGATAGAAAACGGCAACAATCCAGGCCACGATACAGACGGTGTTCAAAGGCGATTCCAGCCAGTCTACCGTTTGTTGATAGGGCGCATTAATGCACAAATCAAGAATGGTTATCAGCCAAAAAGACAATGGAATCAATGCAACCGCGGTAACGCGCTGCATCCACCAATGAGTGGTTCCTGTTTTTGCAGAACCCAGGCCGCGTACCTTGGCTAAAGGCGATCTATAATCCATAAACTATCCTTACCTCACACATAAAAAAGTAGCCAGGGTAAGCGCTAATGAGGCAGCCAGCTCAACCAGTGCATATCGAGTCAAGGTCTCAACTTCAAAACCCTTTCCGGCGTCCCAAATCAAATGCCGAACACCATGACATAAATGGAAAAAAAGCGCGTAGATAAATCCCCAGTAGATCACCTGCACCGGCCAAAGGCCCATGATATTCTGCATATCGGAATAGGCTTCCGCACCGCTAGCAAGCGCTGAAACAATACACACAAAAAACAGCAAACCGAGTGACAGCATCACGCCGGTCATGCGGTGGGAAATTGAAATAATGCCTGTTATAGGCAGTTTGTAGACTTGAAGATGCGGGGACGTGGGTCTGTTATTGTTGAGTGCCATATGGGTATCCCGTTGTTTGTTTACATGGATATGTAAGCAGCAGATTTAGTTTTTTTTCGGATCAAAGCGCCTTAGCTCCTGCCTTTGCGATTTGACCGTCTTCTGCGGATTTGACGCCGCTAACACCGATAGCACCAACAGTTTCGCCATTGACAACCAAAGGCACGCCACCCTCAACTGCCACCATGCCCCGTAAGCTCATGCAGCCGCTATGACCTGACGCCACTTTTTCTTCCCAGACCTGAGTCGGACGTCTAAACAGTAACGCCGCTTTGGCTTTATCAATAGCGATATCAAGGCTGCCCAACAGCGCATCTTCCCGTTGCAGGTATTTCAGGTTTCCGCCTTCATCAACGACGGCAATAACCACATCCCAGTTATTACGCTCGGCTTCCGCTTGCGCTGCGGCAGCGACACGCTTGGCGTCATCCAGGGTTATTATGTTTTTTATTTTCATTATTTATTTGTCATCTTAAAGAAACACTTGGGGTTGTAAGCAGGTTATAAACTAATTTTACGCAGCCCGTAATTCCTGCAATTCTTCATAAGCCATCTAGTTCAACTTTATGAACAGCTTAGCCAATGGTTAGCCCTATACTTAATCCTTCAGACATTCCAGCTTGTACACCGCGTAGATGGACATGAGGATGTGGTGGTTGTTATTCTTTATCCATCCCAAAATAATACGCTTTTTGGGAAGCGAGTGCGTAACATCAATTGTAATTAACTGAAGATCATTGCTGGCTAATAAATTTCGGGTATTAGCAGGCAAGGAACACGAAAAGAAAAGCAATAATCAAACCATCTATATTTTTTAACCGTTTATCAAAAAGTTATGACTATTTATGAACTATAAATAAAAATAAAAAAACGGGAAATCACACCGTAAGTGCGTTATTTGCCATAGTTTTTGATGATATTCCAGAGCCGCTATCACTTGGTAAAATCATTTTCTTTATTGGCAAGTTACGGATTTATTCTCTCCTCAGTAGATTGTTCATAAAACTTTGTTACTAAAACGCTCAAAAATTAAAGAAACTAATTGAAGCTATGCAAGCTTTCAGAAGAATCACTAGCTGTAGCGAATTTAAAAATTTGTAACTCATTAATTTTCTATCGTGCCCGCATAACATCAGTTATTAAATCTATTTAGTGAAACTGGTCTTCTTCAGTAGAACCCGTCAGCGCAGTAACGGAAGATGCGCCACCCTGAATAACGGTGGTTACGTCATCGAAGTAGCCGGTACCCACTTCCTGCTGGTGAGCAACAAAAGTGTAGCCCTTGCTGGCCGCCGCAAATTCAGGCTCCTGAACCATTTCGACATAGTGCCGCATGCCCTCCCCTTGCGCATAGCTGTGCGCCAATTGAAACATGTTGTACCACATATTATGGATGCCCGCTAAGGTAATGAACTGGAATTTGTAGCCCATTGCGCCCAGCTCTTCCTGGAATTTTGCGATGGTGGCATCATCCAGATTTTTCTTCCAATTGAAGGAAGGCGAGCAGTTATAAGCCAGCAGTTGATCGGGATATTTGTCATGGATCGCATCAGCGAATAATTTGGCTTCTTCCAGAGAAGGTGTTGCAGTTTCACACCACAGCATATCAGCGTATGGCGCGTAAGCTAAACCGCGTGAAATCGCCTGATCTATACCATGCCAAACACGATAGAAACCCTCCGCTGTCCGCTCGCCGGTCACGAAGGGTTTATCGTTGGGGTCAATATCCGACGTTAATAGATCTGCCGCATTGGCATCGGTACGCGCCAGTACCACAGTAGGCACGCCAAGGACATCAGCGGCCAAACGCGCAGCCGTCAGTTTTTGGATAGCGTCACAGGTAGGCACCAACACTTTCCCGCCCATGTGGCCGCATTTTTTAACTGAGGCCAATTGATCTTCCCAGTGCACGCCCGCTGCACCCGCGTTGATCATAGACTTCATCAGCTCAAAAGCGTTCAGTACGCCGCCGAAGCCGGCTTCAGCGTCGGCAACGATAGGCAGAAAATAGTCGATGAAGTTATCATCGTTCGGATTGATGCCTTTGCCCCACTGAATTTCATCAGCGCGCTTAAAGGAGTTGTTAATACGCGTAACAACGGCGGGCACCGAATCAACCGGATACAGTGACTGATCCGGGTACATAGCTGATTGAGTATTATTATCCGCTGCAACCTGCCAGCCTGACAGATAAATCGCTTCCATACCAGCTTTGGCTTGTTGAATCGCCTGACCGCCGGTCAAAGTGCCTAACGCATTAACATAGCCTTTTTTAGCACCGCCATTAACCAGATCCCATAATTTTTCAGCACCTTGCGTAGCAAGGGTGTTTTCAATTTTCACGGACCCGCGCAGACGTACAACATCTTCCGCCGAATAGTTGCGTATGACGCCTTTCCAGCGCGGATTTTCGGCCCAATCTTTTTTTATGCGTGCAATTTCTTCAGCGCGAATGTAATTTGCCATGATGCACCTATTGATGTTGGTCTAAGTAAAGGAGGGCAATTGATCACAACTCAATTGTCGTGATTTGAGTTTATCAACTTTATGCCCAATCATCTACATAGGCTCATCGATTCATCAAGTAAAAAATAAAGTCATCCTCTAGCTAAAACAGCAAGTCAACGCTCAATTGATCCGATTTTCGCCAGCTTGCGGTAAAAATGATGAAATGCATTACTTAATTTGTCACGAAATTGTTACACATTTGTCTCTAAATTGACTCATTCACGGATTATGCTAAACACACTACCAACAATCTTTCTGGAACTTCAAGATGAGTAATTTTCTAAAAGACATTATTTTCGGCCTGATATTTCTCACAGGTCTATTTGGCTTTATTTCGGGGGCGTTTATTTTTTCATCAGCAGTATTTGCCAGTGCCGCTATTTTTAGCAACATGGACTTCAATAACAGATTATTCAGTTAATTTGTGGCTTTTCCCCCGTATAACCATAAGCCTTTCGACAATTATACGTTGGCTTTGTTGATGCACTGACTACCATACAGTCCAGTTGAATCATCCCCACCAGTCAAATGAACGAAGTCGGATTCTGGCGGCTTTTTCTAAATGTAGGTTTGCTCCATAAACCGAGCTTGTTTATCAACTGCTCCGTTTTCTTCGGTTGTCTTTAAACCAGAGTACGCAACAAAGTTTTTACTTGATCGCTGAGCCCCCACCCTCCTGCATGGTGAGGACTAAAGCACTCAACATAAATTCGACAAAAAGCTCCACATCTATACTAAAGACAGCCAAACAGGCCCTTCTTGGTATCAGGCATTATCCAACTTTAGTCTTTAAATAGGAACGTCGTCTACTACCTCAGCAGCACCATCAATCGCATCATGTGCAGTATTACCGACACCCGGCACAATAGAAACAACTGCGCCGCCCAAACGCATTGGAACAGAAACAATTTTAGTGAACACACATCCTTGTAAAACGCTGGCAGCAATCACTAACAGCAAAATTTTTCTTAGCTTCATTTCATTCTCCTGACTAAGTGAATGGTAGGAGATTAAGGTAATACAAATTGATTAACCAAACAACAATCGTTAATTATCGCCTGAAACTAAAAAACTGTTTTTCTATTAACTTAAGCCATCAGAACCAACTCCACCCAGCTCAGGCAGTCATAATGTATTAGTGTGAAGAGGCGGGATATTGGACGTAAAGTGAAAATGGGGGGGATTACAAGAATTTGTACTCAAGTTTAGGTACAACTGGACACCATTCCGAACAGAATTAGCCAGACGGCAGAAATAAAAAAGGCCCCGATAAATCGGAGCCTTTGGAATTCATGGTGCCCAGGGGCGGAATCGAACCGTCGACACGAGGATTTTCAGTCCTCTGCTCTACCGACTGAGCTACCTGGGCATTTTGAGGTGTTGCGTGCAATTTTCAGTATGCTGAGATTGCTATTCTTAGTAGTGGTGCCCAGGGGCGGAATCGAACCGTCGACACGAGGATTTTCAGTCCTCTGCTCTACCGACTGAGCTACCTGGGCGGAACTACAAAAGAGCGCCATTAGACTCGATTATGAGCCGCTAGTCAATAAATAATGTTTTTTATTGAGGTGGATTTAAGCGCTTCGAGCTATTTTCATTCCTAAACAGGTTGCCGATAAAACTAAAGACCTTTTTCACGCCTGCCCATATCCGGGGCAGCAACCAGATCATCATCAGAATAAAAAACGCCAATGCTATCAGAAACAATACCGGATGATTAATACAGGCCCAAACTCCACTTACAACCGCAACGTCCTCCGCTACTGATGCGAACCAGTTGCTAAAGGGTTCCGGGGATGTGTTAATCAGCACCCGTGTTCCGGCTTTTGTCGCATGAGACCCGGACGCCAGGGTGCCACCCATTATTGCTGCGGCCAGTTCAACAACGGGATTCAAATCGCCAATCGCTCCAGCTGCGAGCATTGCTCCAGCAGGAATACGGACAAAGGTATGCATGGCATCCCAACCGGTATCTACGCCAGGCATTTTATCGGCAAAAAATTCGATAAAATACATGACGCCAGCCGCCCCCATGACCATCGGGTTTGCAACGATTTGTAAATCCGGCGGCAAATCGATATTGCCGGTATTGGCAAGATAACCCAAAGTGAACAGCGTCGCATACAGATTGATGCCGCTTGCCCACGCCAAGCCCATTGTTAATGCCAGAGTTGTTGATATCTGATTCAGCGCTTCCACAAGAGTGACCTTTTCTAACTATTTGTTCCAGCGTAGCATATTTTTCTGAACGTCAGCTAAACACAAAAATCGTCGTATTCAATATACCAATATGCCGATATGTACATGGGTACATTTTTTCGCACAATTTAAACTCAGACCATGTAAAATTAATTTATATCTTTGGTAATTTTAGGATTTTAAAGTGTTTAGAGGAACAACGATACTTTCTGTTCGCCGAGGCGACAAAGTAGTGATCGGCGGCGATGGCCAGGTCACTTTAGGTAATACGGTAATGAAAGGCAATGCCCGCAAGGTACGCCGTCTGTATCACGATAAAGTCATCGCCGGTTTTGCCGGAGCAACAGCAGATGCGTTCACTTTATTTGAGCATTTTGAAGGCAAACTGGAAAAGCACCGTGGCCACTTAACCCGCGCCGCCGTGGAGATGGCTAAAGACTGGCGTACAGACCGTGCATTACGCAAGCTGGAAGCATTGCTGACGATTGCCGATGCAAAAACGTCATTGATTATTTCCGGCACCGGCGATGTTATCGAGCCTGAATTTGATTTGATGGCCATTGGCTCCGGCGGCGCTTTTGCCCAGGCTGCTGCACGCGCATTGCTGGAAAATACTGACCTTAGCGCCCGCGAGATTGTCGAACGGTCTTTAAATATAGCCGCTGATATCTGTATTTATACCAACCACAACTTGCGCATAGAAGAACTCGACGCAGAACCCAACGAGTAAACAAATGACTGAGATGACACCTAAAGAAATTGTAAGTGAGCTGGATAAACACATAATCGGCCAGGCCAATGCCAAGCGCTCTGTTGCTATCGCGCTGCGTAACCGCTGGCGCCGCCAGCAGGTCGATCCTTCTTTGCGCGAAGAAATTACCCCAAAAAACATTTTAATGATCGGCCCTACCGGTGTCGGCAAGACCGAAATTGCCCGCCGCCTGGCACGACTGGCAAATGCTCCGTTTATTAAAATAGAAGCCACTAAATTTACCGAAGTGGGCTATGTTGGCCGTGATGTTGATTCGATTATCCGCGACTTGGTAGATACCGCAGTTAAGATGACCCGCACCGCAGAAATGGACAAGGTTCAGAACAAAGCTTTCGACGCCGCCGAAGAAAAGATTCTGGATATTCTGCTGCCCAGAGCGAATGGCGGCATGCTTTCTGATATTGAAGAATCTACCCGCCAGAAAATGCGCAAGAAATTACGCGAGGGCGGTCTGGACGATAGAGAAATCGAAATTGATGTGCATGTTGCACCTGTGGGCGTTGAAATCATGGCGCCTCCAGGCATGGAAGAAATGACCAGCCAACTGCAAGGCATGTTTCAGAATCTTGGTTCGGGCAAAACCAAGTCCCGCAAGATGAAAATCAAAAAAGCCTTACAGGTTTTACAGGATGAAGAAGCTGCCAAACTGGTTAATGAAGATGACATCAGGTTGCGCGCAGTAGAAACTGTAGAGCAGAACGGTATCGTATTTCTGGACGAAATCGACAAAATCTGCAAACGCTCCGAGCTGGGCGGTGGTGGCGGCGAAGTCTCCCGCGAAGGCGTGCAGCGGGATCTGTTACCGCTGGTTGAAGGCAGTACCGTCAGCACCAAATACGGCACGATCAAAACCGACCATATTCTGTTTATTGCTTCAGGTGCATTCCATCTGACCAAACCATCAGATCTGATCCCTGAACTGCAAGGCCGGTTCCCAATACGCGTTGAATTGGACGCCCTTAGTGCCGATGATTTCGTCCGCATCCTGACTGAACCAAATGCCTCACTAACCGAACAGTACTCGGCCTTATTGGCAACAGAAGGCGTTCTGTTGGAGTTTGCCAAAGACGGTATCCAGCGGATTGCCGAACTGGCTTGGCAGGTAAATGAAAACACTGAAAACATCGGCGCCAGAAGATTGCACACTATTCTTGAACGTTTACTGGAAGACATTTCCTATAATGCTTCAGACCTTGTAGAAAAAAACATCCTTATCGATGCCGCTTATGTTGATAAACATTTAGTTGCATTTGTCGAGGATGAAGACTTGAGCCGTTATATCTTATAAATCCTATGCGTTTAACTGCAAAACCAAGCAACACCCACCCGACAGAAATCAAACTACATCAGGTTTCCAACATTCTTGAAATCAGTTTTGACGACGGCAGCGTATTTAAACTCCCGGCTGAATACCTTCGCGTCTACACGCCTTCCGCAGAAGCGGTTGGGCATTCACCCGGCCAGGAGGTTCTACAGACTGGCAAGGAAGATGTCACCATTAAAGAGATCAAACCTGTAGGCAATTATGCAATAGCTCCGGTCTTTAGCGATGGTCACAACAGTGGCATCTACACTTGGGATTTACTGTATAAATTGGGCGCTGAATATCAGATTTTATGGGCTAACTACCTTCATAATCTTGAAGCTGCAGGCCATAAACGCAAAGAACCGCTACACAACTAGGCATGACAATGACAAACGAAAACACCACCCACTTCGGATTTAAACAAGTAGCCAAAGAAGACAAGGTCAATCTGGTTCGCGGCGTATTTGATTCCGTTGCGGGGCAATACGACATCATGAATGACCTGATGTCACTGGGCATTCACCGCATCTGGAAACGCGTTGCCGTGCAGCTGAGCAATGTGCGCAAAGGCGATCAAGTGCTTGATTTGGCTGGCGGCACCGGCGATCTGACCACGCTGTTCGAGAAACGCGTCGGCAAAGAAGGCCAAATAGTTCTGGCTGACATTAATTCCGAAATGCTGCGCACAGGCCGCAACAGGCTGATAGACCGGGGATTGGTCGACAATATCCGTTATGCGCAAGTCAATGCCGAATGCCTGCCTTTTGAAGACAATACCTTTGATTGTGTTTGCATCGCCTTCGGCTTACGTAACGTCACCGATAAAGATGCTGCGTTGCGCTCAATGTACAGGGTCTTGAAGCCCGGCGGCCGCGTTATCGTGTTGGAATTTTCGCATCCGGTCGATAAAATCACCGAAAAAGTCTACGATTTTTATTCATTCAAGCTGCTACCCAAGATTGGCAAGATCGTCGCCAAAGATGAGGACAGCTACCGTTACCTTGCTGAATCCATCCGCATGCATCCCAAACAGGATGAACTGAAAAAAATGATGGAAAATGCAGGCCTCGAGCGCTGCGAATACTTCAATATGACGCAAGGCATAGTTGCAGTTCACCGAGGTTATAAAATCTAGCATGACCATCAAACCGTTGTTTATTGGTGCACTGGAAGCCACACTCAATCAATATCTATCTCTGGATCAGGATAGCAGCTTTTTTTTAGCGCCCTTAGCCGGGAAAGTCATTGCCGTTAATATTCAGCCGTTTGATGAAACCATTTACCTTTGCCCTACTACCGATTCCATCCAGTGTCTGGATCAGTTTCCTGGCCAGCCCGACACCCGACTGACAGGCTCGGCCTTGGCGTTGGGATTAATGGGGCTAAGCTCAAAACCCATGCGCTCCATTTTCTCCGGCGAAGTGAAAATTGAAGGCGACATGAATATCGGCCGTAAATTTCAGGAGCTGTTCGACAAACTGGATATTGATCTGGAAGAAAAACTGTCGCATTACACCGGCGACATTATTGCCCATAAGATTGGCCAGTTTTTCCGCACCGGGCAAAGCTGGGGCAAAGATTCAATTGAAACCTTCAGACTGAACGCCGCGGAATTTCTTCAGGAAGAAACCCGCGATTTACCGGCAGGGCCTGAAGCGGATATTTTTTACGCCCAGGTTGATCAACTGCGTACAGACTTTGACCGTCTGCAAAGCAGAATTGACAGACTGAAAAATACGCTGCTTAACAAATAATAGACTTTAACCTCTAGACGCACATGTTGGGTTACTGCGCCAAAAGACGCGCCTAACCCAACCTACGACTTGCACCAAGCAACAAAGGTAAATACGTGATCCGCCCCAAATTATTATTGCGCCTGATCCATATCAACTGGGTTCTGGTCTTTCACGGCCTGGATGAAATTGTTTTAAAAACCCATTTATTCCGGCCTGTCCGTTTTTTAGCGGTTTTTTCACCAAACTACTGGCTTAGAAGCTCAGCAGACTCTCGCGGAGCCAGAATCAGGCGTGCATTGGAAGACCTTGGCCCCATTTATGTCAAATTCGGCCAGGCCTTGTCTACCCGAAAAGACCTGCTGCCTGACGACATTGCCGATGAACTGGTCAAACTGCAGGATCGGGTTCCTCCCTTTGCCAATGAGATTGCCCGCAGTATTATTGAAAAAGAACTCGGCATGTCTATTGCCGATGCCTTTGCCGAGTTTGATTCTGAACCGCTGGCTTCGGCGTCAGTCGCTCAGGTTCATACCGCCGTATTACACAGCGGCGAAAGCGTTGTCGTTAAAGTATTGCGTCCTGATATTGAAAAACGGATACGCTCGGATATAGGACTCCTTTATGAACTGGCCCGTTTTGCTGAACGGTTCTGGGTTGACGCACGCAGATTACGCCCTATTGATGTCGTTGCCGAGTTTGAAAGAACCACGCTGGACGAACTTGATCTGGTCAGGGAAGCTGCCAATGCTTCCAAATTGCGCCGCAACTTCGAAAACTCGGACATCATCTACATCCCGGAAATCCACTGGCCATTAACGCGCCAGAAAGTTCTGGTCATGGAGCGAATTCATGGCATACCTGTCGGCGAAATCGAGCAGCTCAGAGCCGGCGGAGCTGATTTTAAATTACTGGCCGAACGCGGCGTGGAAATCTTTTTCACCCAAGTGTTCAGAGACAACTTCTTTCATGCCGACATGCATCCCGGCAACATTTTTGTCGATCTGCCTTCCAAATATATCGCCGTTGATTTTGGCATAGTCGGCACCCTGTCTCTGTCCGACCAGCGCTACCTGGCAGAAAACTTTCTGGCCTTTTTCAATCGCGATTACCGCAAGGTAGCAGAGATGCATGTTCAATCCGGCTGGGTTTCTGAATCGACCAGAATAGAAGAGTTTGAGTCTGCCATACGCAGCGTTTGCGAACCGATATTTGAAAAACCGCTTAAAGACATTTCATTCGGCCAATTGCTGCTGCGTTTATTCCAGACTGCGCGGCGCTTTGACATGCATGTACAACCGCAACTGGTGCTACTGCAAAAAACCCTGCTCAATATTGAAGGCTTGGGACGACAGCTTTATCCTGAGCTGGATTTATGGCAAACCGCCAAGCCTTTTCTTGAGAAATGGTTTCATGAGCGCTTGGGCCCTAAAGCCAAAATCGACAAAATAATTAAACAGTTCCCGGAATTTGCCGAGCAGTTCCCGGAAATTCCCTCTTTGGTTTATAAAGCGCTGGACAATGCCGCTCATGCAAAGGAACAGACAGAAAGACAAAACAGGGAATTAATGCTGTTGCGAGAGCAAATGAAACAGAATCACCATAATACCTTATGGACTATGCTAGTCAGTGCGGTAATAATCAGTGCGGCGGTTTTTCTTAAATAAAAGAAACATCAATTTTTCATAAAATTTATACAGGTGCAACAATGGTGACACTAGAAACGCCAATCTGTGAGTTTGGCAAAAAAGCACACAATTTCGAATTGCCCGGTGTTGACGGACGCACCTGGTCTCTTCAACAATGCATGGGCAAAAATGGATTGTTGATCATGTTTATCTGTAATCATTGCCCCTATGTCAAAGCCGTACTGGATCGAATTCTTAGGGATACCAGAGAACTTAAGCAATTTGGCATTGAATCTGTAGCAATCATGTCAAATGACACGGTTGAGTATCCTGCTGATTCTTTTGACAACATGAAGCTGCTGTCTGAGCAATTGAATTTCGGTTTTCCTTATTTACTTGATGAAACTCAGCAGATCGCCAAAGATTATGGCGCTGTCTGTACGCCGGACTTTTTTGGCTACAATGCCAATTTTGAATTGCAGTACAGAGGCCGTCTGGACGCAAGCCGCAAAGAAACTGCACCGGCCGACACCCGGCGTGAACTATTTGAGGCCATGAAGCTTGTTGCTGAAACAGGCCGTGGCCCACAACAACAAATTCCCAGCATGGGTTGTTCCATCAAATGGAAGCAAGACTAATCCACCTTTAATAAAAAACATACACCAAGGAGTGCACAATGTCGATTAAGCGTATGGTCGATCTGGATTTATCAGGCAAACGGGTATTAATTCGTCAGGATCTGAATGTCCCGGTAAAAAACAGTAAAGTTACCAGTGATGCCCGTATTCAAGCCAGCCTACCGACCATTGAAACAGCCTTAGCGGCGGGAGCAGCCGTTATTTTGCTATCCCATCTTGGCCGCCCTGTTGAAGGCCACTATGACGAAGAGTTTTCATTGAAACCCGTTGCAGAACATTTGTCAGGCTTACTGGGCAAATCGGTCAGATTGGAGAAAGACTGGCTGGACGGAATTTCCATAGCGCCGGGTGAAGTCGTACTTTGTGAAAATGTGCGCTTCAATGTCGGCGAAGAAAAAAACAGCGATGAGTTAGGCAAAAAAATGGCTGCCCTGTGTGATGTCTTTGTTATGGATGCCTTTGGTACCGCCCATAGAGCACAGGCATCAACGCATAGTGTTGCCAAATACGCGCCGATTGCTTGCGCCGGCCCTTTGTTAGCCAGCGAACTGGATGCACTGGGCAAAGCGCTGGAAACACCTGTCAAACCCCTGGTCGCGATTGTTGGCGGCTCTAAAGTTTCAACTAAATTAACAGTATTAAAAACATTGTCGGAAAAAGTCGACCAGTTAATCGTCGGCGGCGGAATTGCCAACACCTTTATTGCTGCTGCAGGCTTTCCGGTTGGTAAGTCGCTATATGAACCAGACCTTATTGACCAAGCCAAACAACTGATCGAAGCCGCCAAACAGAAAGGTTCGATCATTCCCATACCAGTTGATGTCGTTTGTGCAAAAGAGTTCTCTGAATCAGCAATCGCAACGGTCAAGAAAGTTGCAGATGTTGAAGCTGATGATTTAATTATGGATATTGGCCCAGAGACCGCAAGTCAGTATGCCGAGTTACTAAAATCCGCAAGAACTATCGTCTGGAATGGCCCTGTCGGTGTATTTGAGTTCGATCAGTTCGGCAACGGCACAAAATCGCTGGCAACCGCCATTGCGGAAAGTAACGCCTTCTCGATTGCAGGTGGCGGCGATACCTTAGCCGCTATCGACAAATACGGCATTAACGATAAAGTGTCCTATGCCTCTACCGGCGGCGGTGCATTCCTTGAATTTCTTGAAGGCAAAGAACTTCCAGCTGTTTCTGTGTTAAAATTACGCAGTTAAGAAAAACCCGACCTAACAACCTCATCAGGATTAAAAAATGGCCAGAGTTACTATCGAAGATTGTTTAGAACACGTAGAAAACCGTTTCAAACTGGTTTTATTAGCCAGTACCAGAGCGCGTCAACTAAGCCACGGTGCGACTGAATTTCTTCCACGCGGTAAAGATAAAGACACTGTTCTCGCTTTACGCGAAATTGCGGCGGGTCATGTCACTACTGAGAACATCAATCTATTGCATCGTGTTGGCGAAGCTCACGACCACAACCCGATTTTATTTTAATTTTTATCGTCTATGCTGGAAATAGCCGACAATATCGAACTGGAACGCCCTCAAGACAAACTGATCCGGCGTTTATGCGAGACTTTGTCTGGCTATTTAGATCAGAGCCAAATTGATCAATGTGTTCAAGCCTACGAGTTTAGTGCTGCCGCTCATGCCGGCCAATTCCGTAAAACAGGTGAGGCCTACATTTGCCATCCTGTCTCTGTCGCTATCAGTCTTGCTGAAATGCGTATGGATGCCAGCGGTATTATGGCGGCCATGCTGCACGATGTCATTGAAGACACCTCTATCAGCAAAAAGGATCTGGTCAACCGATTCGGTGCTGAAGTAGCAGAACTGGTTGACGGCGTTACCAAATTAACCAAAATTGACAGTAAATCTCACGCAGAAACTCAAGCGGAAAATGTCCGCAAAATGTTTCTGGCCATGGCCAAAGATTTACGCGTCATCATAGTCAAACTGGCGGACCGACTGCATAACATGCAGACACTGGGCGTCATGTCCGCAGAAAAAAAACGTCGCATTGCCCGCGAAACGCTGGATATTTACGCCCCAATTGCCAATCGTCTTGGCATGAATAACATACGCCACAAACTTGAAGCGCTGAGTTTTGTGGCGATGTACCCTCGACGTCACGCCATCCTTGATAATGCAGTAAAGAAAGCGCGAGGCAATCGCCGCAAAATTGTCGATATCATAGAAAGTTCCATAAAAAATCGTTTAGAACAAGCCGGATTGCATTGTGAAGTTGCGGGACGGGAAAAAAATCTTTACAGCATCTATCAGAAAATGGTCAACAAACAGATATCGTTGGCCGATGTTTTTGATGTCTACGCCTTCAGAATTTTTTGTGACAATGTTGATGACTGTTATCGCATATTAGGTGTTATGCATAACCTGTACAAGCCTATACCCGGTCGCTTTAAAGATTATATTGCCCTGCCTAAAGCCAATGGCTATCAATCTTTACACTCCATATTAATCGGACCTTACGGCGTCCCCATCGAGGTTCAGATCAGAACTCATGAAATGCACCGCATGGCAGAATCTGGTATTGCTGCACACTGGCTATATAAATCCGAAGACGATAAAACTGAAAAATTTCAGGATCGCGCCAACGAATGGCTGAGAGATTTACTTGAAATCCAGAAATCAGCCGGTGATTCGCTGGAATTTATAGATAACTTAAAAGTAGATCTGTTCCCTCAGGAAGTTTTTGTTTTCACCCCGAAAGGTGGCATTATTAAATTACCTCGCGGCGCGACCATCATCGATTTTGCCTACGCCGTACATACCGATCTGGGCAATGCCTGCGTTTCCGCCAGAATCGACAGACAACTGATACCTCTGCAAACCAAACTGGAAAACGGTGTCACTGTTGATATTATCACCGCATCGTGGGCAAGACCTAATCCGCTTTGGCTCAATTATGTGATTACCGCCAAAGCCCGTTCCAGTATTCGCAACTATCTGAAGCATTTTAAACAGAAAGAAGCTATTAGTTTAGGGCACCGTTTATTAGAAAAAGAATTGCAAACCATGCATTTGCATCTGGAAAATATTGAAGAAGACCGGATACAAGCAATACTTAAAGTCACAGGAAAGAATTCACTGGACGAATTGCTTGAAGATATTGGACTGGGTAACAAAATGCCTTTTCTGGTCGCAAAACAAATCACCCAGGATAATGTTAATGCTGCCGTTAAACTGGATGACAGCGACCAAATCAAAAAAACACCTTTGATCATAAAAGGTACGGAAGGCATGGTCATTACGCTGGCAAAATGTTGCAGACCCATTCCGGGTGATTCAATCATAGGATTTTTCAATCCCGGCAAAGGTATAGTTGTGCATCATCATGAATGCCATAACAGTACCGATGTCAAAAAGAAACCAATCAGTTGGCTGGATGTTGAATGGAGTGAAGATATAGCCGGTGAGTTCCCCGTTGAGATTCGCATAGAAATACTCAATCAACGCGGATCGCTGGCAACCGTCGCATCAACTATCTCTGAAAACAATTCGAATATAGAAAATATTACCATTCTTGATCAGGACGACCGGGTTTCTGTCGATTCAATTACCTTAACGGTTAAAGACCGGGTGCATTTAGCCAAGATCATGCGCCGACTAAAAGAATTATCGATTGTTTTAAAAATTACCCGAGCCAAGGCATAAAGGGCAACTGATCGTCCTTACATTTTGTGCCTTTAAAATACACAGCCTACCGGCAAATTCATCCATACCCACAGGGCATCAAGGAGCAAACATGGACAAGCAAATCATTCATACCGACAAAGCGCCGCGAGCAATCGGAACCTATTCACAGGCGGTAAGAGTAGACCGCACTGTTTATCTTTCAGGGCAAATTCCTTTGGTTCCTGAGACGATGACGATTGTTGACGGCGATATCTCCGCACAAATTACCCAGGTATTTGACAACTTAAAAGCGGTTGCCGAAGCCGCAGGCGGCGATCTTTCCGAGATCGTTAAATTGAATGTTTTTTTAACTGATTTATCACATTTCCCTATCGTCAACGAAATCATGGGGCATTACTTTCAAGAGCCTTACCCGGCACGCGCAGCTATTGGTGTTGCCGCCTTACCTAAAGCCGCTGGCGTGGAAATGGATGCGATTATGGTATTGAAACCACAGGAATATCCAGCTTCCTAGGTTCTCAAGGGCAACCATAACCCTAACTAAAACAGCCTGTTCCGTTAATGAAAAATCCGAACACCCTTAATCGATCGGTCGCCTTATTAACGGGGATAGGCGCTCAGACTGCAAACCGCCTGGAGAAGCTCGGCATCCGTATTATTCAGGATCTGATTTTTCACCTGCCCCACCGCTATGAAGACCGGACCCGCGTTTATCCTATCGGTACACTGGCAGCGGGCATGACGGTTCTCATCTGCGGCAAAGTTGAATTGACCGATATTTTACCCCGAGGCCGCACTAGTCTGGTTTGCAGAATCAGCGATGGCACCGGGTTTATCACCTTAAAATTCTTCCATTTCACCGTCAACCAGCACAACGCCCTGAAACCCGGCACACTGATCAGTTGTTTTGCGGAAGTCCGGTACGGCTTTGCCGGACTGGAAATGGTTCATCCTGAATACAAAGTCATCACCAATCCTGACAGCTGTATCACGGAAACACGCTTAACCCCTGTTTACCCCCTCACCGAAGGTCTCAGCCAGAACTTAATACGCAAAGCGATAAGACAGGCTTTAGCCCTGTGCAGTAATGAACCCGAGTTGCTCACCGACTGGATACCGGAATCGATTTTAAAACAATGCCATTATCCGTCCTTGGCAGAGGCCATACAAACCTTGCATGCGCCGGATGAATCGGTCACGATTGAGGCCTTGCAAAACGGCAGCGTACCCGCGTTGAAGCGCTTGGCGTTTGAAGAACTGCTGACTCATTATCTGAGCCTTCGGAAATCAAAAAACAAAATCAAAGCCTGGCAAGCACCGGAATTCATCAGCGATAAAATCACCACCGATCATTTCATCCGCTCCCTGCCGTTTAAACTGACCGGTGCGCAACAACGGGTCATCGCAGAAATTGAAGCGGATTGCCGAGCACAACACCCGATGATGCGTCTGGTCCAGGGCGATGTCGGCTCAGGAAAAACCGTCGTTTCCGCCTACGCGGCCTTGCTGGCGTTAACCGCAGGTTATCAGGTTGCGGTGATGGCACCGACTGAATTATTGGCCGAGCAGCATTTTCGCAACTTCAGCGCCTGGTTTGACGGCTTTCAGACCCAAGTGGTTTTCCTGACCGGACAACTGAAAGGCAACGCCAGAAAAAACGTTTTACAGTCCCTGGCAGACGGTACTGCAGGCATTATCATCGGCACCCATGCATTATTCCAGGGCAGCGTGAACTTTCATCGTCTCGGTCTGATTATTATTGATGAACAGCACCGTTTCGGCGTACACCAGCGGTTGGCGCTCAGGGAAAAAGGTCAGCAAAATGGACTCAGGCCGCATCAATTAGTCATGACCGCCACGCCCATTCCCCGCACGCTGGCCATGCTGCAATATTCGGATCTGGATATTTCCATTATCGATGAGCTGCCGCCGGGCAGAAAACCAATCGTCACCAGCGTGATTCCCGCTGAACGCCGCGATGATGTCATCGACCGGATTAACAGTTGGATAGACAAAAAAAGACAGGTCTATTGGGTCTGTACGCTGATTGAAGAATCTGAAGTTTTGCAGTGCGAGGCGGCGGAAAAAACCGCCGAACGACTGATCCAGGCATTACCGAATGCACGCGTTGCGCTGATACACGGGCGCATGAAATCCGCCGAAAAAGACATCATCATGCAGGCTTTTAAAAATCACCAGCTTGATTTGCTGGTCGCCACGACCGTTATCGAAGTCGGCGTCGATGTGCCCAATGCCGGTTTAATGATCATCGAAAATCCGGAACGCCTCGGCCTTTCCCAGCTGCATCAATTACGCGGACGGGTCGGTCGCGGCGATGATGACAGCTACTGCCTGCTCATGTATCAATCACCATTGTCCGATACTGCCCGCCATCGTCTGGGGGTTTTACGGGGCAGCAATGATGGCTTCGTTATTGCCGAAAAAGACCTTGAATTACGCGGCCCGGGCGAAGTCATGGGTACGCGGCAAACCGGACAGATGCATTTTAAAATTGCTGATTTGGCCAGAGATGCCGATTTACTGGATAATATTCAACAAATCGGCGAACAGTTTTTCACCGCGTCGCCGGAGGCCGTACAACCCTTGATCGATCGCTGGCTGGGTGAATCAACAGAATATGCAGAGGTTTAATCCAGTTGGCTACTAAAAGCTTTTTGTTTAACCGGGAACCCAAGTGGATTGAAAGTCGCCGTGGTCTGCGCCACAGCTTCCCGGAAAACGTCCAGTCATGGATCTATGAACCCGGCTCTCTGACACAGCGTCTACGTGATTATTACGGCGATGCCATTGCCGTTAAAATTTTGCTGCACCAATGGAACATCCCCTTTTTAAGCGAACGCAAGCTGCTCAAACTGTCTGAAAACAGATACAGTTTAACCCGTGAGGTTTTGCTGCATGCCGACGGCAAGCCGCTAATTCTGGCCAGAACCATCATCCCGGCAACAACCATCAAAGTCGCCAAAAGCAACCTGTCTCATCTGGGGTGCCGCCCGTTGGGCGAGGTGATTTTTTCCTACCCCAAGCTGGAGCGGATCGAAATGGATGTGACCTTGATTCAGCAGTCCACATGGACACAATCAGCGCTTGATGAAGCCAACATCAACCAGCCGATATGGGGAAGAAGAACCGTCTACGCCATTGCCCACCAGCAAATGCTGGTGAGTGAGTTTTTTTTGCCGGAGGTTTTGAAGGTTATTTAGGCGCTCTGAGTCGCGCATCATTTAAAATGATTTTGCACGATTCCTGGTGTTATCAGCCCAGGATATGGTAAAAATTCATGATGATGGGTACATCATGGAAAATTTCGTCTGCCGCGTTTCCACTGAATTTAGGGACACAAGATGATTCCTGAAATAATCGCTACACTACGGGCATCCATTAATCGGGCCTATCTAGCCGATGAACGAAAAATCATCGATGAATTGTTAGCCTGTCTCGACACTTATGATCCTGTAACAGTCAGTGACTGCACCAAAACACTGGTTAATGCCGTCAGAGCGAAAAAGGAACAACAATCCGCAATCGAAGCATTCCTGCACGAATACCAGCTCAATTCCCGAGAAGGCATCGTTTTGCTGGGCATTGCCGAAGCCTTGCTGCGTATTCCTGACAGCCATACGCAAGACCTGTTTATACAGGAAAAGCTCACCCATGCAGACTGGCAAAGCCATGTGCGGCACAGCGATTCCTTTCTGGTTAATTTATCCACCAGAGCCCTGTTATTTACCAGCCAGTTTGAAGATCATGTCTTGTTATCAGGGCAACATTGGTTCCCGGTCTTTGAACAACTGTTATCACGCATGGGGGCGCCGTTAATACGCACGGCATTAAAACAGGCCATGCAGTATCTGGCGCTGCAATTTGTTATCGCCGACTCGATACCCCAAGCCGTACAGCGTAGCGAGCAGAATACGGCTTACCGCCATTCTTTTGATATGCTGGGCGAAGCCGCCTTAACCGCATGCGATGCAGAACGGTATTACCAGTCTTATCTTGCAGCAATTACAACATTGGCAGAGCACGCCCCTTCGACTGATATTTACGCCAACCCGGGCATCTCGATTAAATTATCTGCCCTGTGTCCACGTTATGAACCTTTACAGCATGTCCGGGCGGTCAAAGAATTAACAGATAAACTCCTGGCGCTGGCAAAACTGGCTCGCTCGGCCAATATTTCCATTACTGTCGATGCCGAAGAATCCGAACGCCTGGAAATGTCCCTGGATATTTTTGCTGCCGTTTTTACTCACCCCGATTTAAACAACTGGTCGGGATTGGGCTTGGCGGTGCAGGCCTACCAAAAAAGAGCCCTGCCGATCATTCACTGGCTTGCGGCGTTAGCCGACAAACAGCAAGGCAAAATCCCCTTGCGTCTGGTCAAAGGCGCCTACTGGGACAGTGAAATTAAACGCGCACAGGAAAATGGCCTGAGCGATTATCCGGTATTTACGCATAAATCAGCGACCGATGTATCCTATCTAGCTTGCGCCAGCGTTATCCTGTCCCGGCCTGATGCCTTCTATCCGCAGTTCGCCAGCCATAACGCTCATACGGTAGCCGCCATATACCAGTCCGCCAAACAGCATCCCGGTTATGAATTCCAGCGCTTGCACGGCATGGGCGAGCCGCTTTATCGTGAAATCATTGAGAATCAACACTGGCAAATCCCCTGCCGGATTTATGCGCCGGTCGGGCATTTCCATGAATTATTGCCTTATCTAGTCAGGCGCTTGCTGGAAAATGGTGCGAATACTTCTTTTATCAATCAAATCGATCATCCTGATATCAGCGTTGAAGAACTGACCAGCGATCCGGTAGCGGCAGTAAAAACTTCGACGAAAAAATCTCAAATCGTGCTGCCCTGTGATTTATATGGAAAGCAGCGCCTTAACTCTGAGGGGATAAATTTAGCCGATCCTGAACTGCTGGCACGACTACAAAAAAACCTGGATGAGTTGGCGGGCAAACACTGGCAGGCCGCACCATTAATCAATGGCAGTTGCTGTTCCGGTGAGCAGCACCCGGTCATGAATCCATGCGACAACCGATTGACAGTCGGCAGTGTCATTTACGCAGACCCGGATGCTATTGAACAGGCATTAAATGGCGTCGCACAGGCTTTTACTGACTGGCGGCATAGTCCTGCAACTACCCGTGCAGATTATTTACAAAAGGCCGCTGATCTTCTTGAACAACATCGCCTGGAATTGGTGTCGCTGTGCATTCGTGAAGGCGGGCGCACCATAAAGGATGCATTGGCGGAAGTCAGGGAAGCCGTGGATTTTTGCCGATATTATGCTCAGTCGGCACTGGAATTATTCAGCCTGCCGATAAAGTTGCCCGGCCCTACCGGTGAAGAAAACCTGCTCTACCATTATGGACGGGGGGTCTATGTCTGTATCAGTCCGTGGAATTTCCCCATTGCAATTTTTATCGGTCAGATAACGGCGGCCCTTGCCGCCGGCAATACCGTTATTGCAAAACCCGCCAGCCAAACCGCATTAACTGCCATGCGCTGCATACAGTTATTGCACCAGGCGGGCATACCTGAATCGGTATTGCAGTTTTTACCGGCAAGCGGCAACATGATCGGACAACAGGTATTACCAGACCCTAGAATTGCCGGCATTGCCTTCACCGGCTCCACGACAACCGCGCAATTTATTAACCTGCAACTGGCGCAACACCACCAGGCCATCGTACCGTTGCTTGCCGAAACCGGCGGACAGAATGTAATGATTGCAGATAGCTCTGCTCTGCTGGAACAACTGGTTCAGGATGCTGTCCAATCGGCTTTTAACAGCACCGGTCAGCGTTGTTCCGCTTTGCGGGTATTATTTGTGCAACAGGAAATTGCCGATAAAACCATAGCCATGCTGATTGGTGCCATGCAGGAATTATCCTTGGGTAATCCCGGCGCTTATAAAACCGACATCGGGCCGGTTATCGACCATTCGGCGCTTGCATCATTAACCACTCACCTGGAAACAATGCAGCAGCAGGCGCAACTACTCTATCAACTACCAGTAGACGATTGCTTGCGACATGGCAGTTTTTTTCCGCCCACCCTGATTGAACTTGGCTCCTTATCCCAACTCACTCAGGAAGTATTCGGCCCGGTCTTGCATCTGGTCCGTTATCAGGCCTCTGAGCTGGACCAGGTTATTGATGTAGTCAATGCTACGGGCTACGGCTTAACGCTGGGCATACACAGCCGTATCGATGCAACGATAAACACTATCCGGCTGGGAGTTAAAGTCGGCAATATATATGTCAACCGGAATATGATTGGCGCCGTGGTCGGGGTGCAACCTTTTGGCGGCATGGGTCTTTCAGGTACCGGCCCCAAGGCCGGCGGCCCCGATTACCTGCGCCGCTTTGCTATTGAGCAAACTGTCACCACAAATACTGCTGCCATCGGCGGCAACGCCACCTTACTCGCTGAAAATTTGCGCTAACGGGTTTTATTGGATGCTTTCAATAACATGCAATGGCCGTATTTGCTGAAAATCAAACTATTTTTTAATACATTTCCCGGTCAATGAATTCATGGGTGTTGCAAAATAAATTACATAATGGTATGAGTATATATGTTGATGCATAATAGTTTCCGCCTTTTTTTAATAAACGGGAGGTTTTGGAAGTATGGTATCGACAACCAAATATAAACATTAATTTAGGAGAGAGTTATGAAAAAATTAGCATCCGTGTGTGCAAGTTTATTACTTCTTTTAAGTACTTCTGTTTTCGCTGCTCAAGATCATGCTGCGCAGGCGCTGGAACACGCCAATCAGGCGGTAACCCATGGTAAAGCCGGTCATGCACCGGTTTTGGTTGATCATGCAAAAGCGGCATTGGAACATTCACTTGCCGCCGCCATAGAAGCTAAGGGCGTGCCAAAAACCCATTTGGATGCGGCTTCTGCGTCGCTGCAAGAAGCTATTGACAAGGGAACTTTAGGTGATGCGGAGTCGGCCACTAAATCTGCTGAAGAGGCTGTAGAGCACCTTAAAGCCAGCAAATAATAATATAAATTCATTTTCCGAGGAGAGAGGGGCGGAATTATCCGCCCCTTTTTTTGAAGCATTCAATCATCTTAAGCGGGATGAAATCCATCCGTATCGATAAGCCGTTCAGCCGTCTTAAGTAGCAAGGATTTCTTAAAAATTATTCCACGCTGATGATATATGTCTACAAACAAAAACCTGTTACGGCTTTATCCCGATCCCTACGAAAAAGTCTCCATTAAAGGTCTATATCTTGCCCATGAATTACATAAATTGGGCACAACCGTATCACCCTTTGTTTATGCCAACTTCCTGTCGAGTCTGGACGGGCGCATTGCCTTGGAAGATACTGCTCAAGGCACATACATCCCCAAGCATATAACGACAGCCTCCGACTTTGGCCTGTTCATGGAACTGCATGCACAGGCAGACTGCCTTATTACCCATGGCGGCTATATGCGGGCACTGGGCGAAGGACGCCTAGGCAACATATTGCAGGTCAGGAACAAGGGTCTTGCTAAGTGGCGCTGGAACCATGGTTTAAAGCCTCAGCCTGCCATAATCATCGCCAGCGCCAGCCTGAACTTTCCGATCCACAGCAGCCTCCACGAACATGCGCAAGCCGTTTATATCGCCACGGGGATAAATGCCGCCCCTGAGCGAATCCGTTACTGGCAAGACTTGGGATACCCCATCCTTTTTACCGGTGAAGATCAAATGGTTCACGGCGCGCTATTGATTCATACGCTAAGCAGACTGGGTTACAAAACTATTTATCTTGTTGCCGGACCGCAAATGCTGGACACTGTAATTCGGGAAAAACAGCTATCAAGGTTATACCTGACCATTACCCACCAGTTAATAGGTGGTAAAGACTTTCGTACTTTGCTGACTGGGGCTATGCTTGGACCGGAAGGTAACCTGAAACTTGAATCACTGTACTACGAACAGAATTCACCAGCCGGCTCCGGCCAGTTTTTTATGCAATTTAGCCTGGAGTCATTGAGTAACAAGGAACCCAGGGCCGCTACTTAAATATAATTTTTTAAGGGGGAGCAAATGAAACAATGCGTCTGCACAACCTGTGGCTACAACATGATCGGCGATCCCCCTGATGTCTGCCCCTTTTGCGGAGCCCATCACGATAAATTTCTCAGCTGGGAAGAAGCCGAAAAAACCTACCGCGTCACCGCCACTCAAATCAATGGCAGCGTTACCCAACTGGTCTCAGTGCCCAAACTGGGACTGGAACATGCGGCCTACCGGATTGAAACGGAAAATGAGGCTGTCTGGATCGACTGCCCTTCCGCATTTAATCGCACACTGGAACCAGTGCGTAAAATATTCTTTACTCACCCACACTTTATGGACGCATCTAATCAATACCGTGAACTCTGGAATGCAAAAATCTATCTGCATGCCTTGGATGCAGAAAATCCCCTAATCAAATTATTTCCGGTCGATGAACGCTTCAACACTGACTTTGTGTTTAATGGGTTGGCTGCATATCATATAGGCGGACATACGCCGGGCTATACGCTTTATATTTATCAGGACGTGTTGTTTATCTGTGATTACGCATTTCCGCCCGGTCCGAACATGCGCTTAAACCCATTCGGCCCGAAAACTGAACCCTTACAAAGAGCCGAGCGGATACTGAACATCATTAACCGCAGTGCTTTAAAAACCGTCTGCGGCTATAACTATGTCTGCGAATTCAAAGACTGGTTGCCTGATTTTGAGCGTGCCATTAAACATTAGAATCTTCAACTACTTAGCTAATTATAGATGATAAAAGTTCTTACCGTTACTGACATCCAGAAACTGATAAAGATCATTGGCCTGGAAAGTTTCTTTGAGCGGGTTATTACGACGCTAGAGGAAGATTTCAGGCGCTGGAACGAGTTTATCTTATCGCCGCGTCACGGAACATTTTATCCAGATGGAGTCATTGAATTGATGCCCTGTGCAGACCAACAGTTATATGCATTTAAATATGTCAATGGCTATCCCTGTAATCCGATTAAGGGCAAACTCAACGTTGTAGCCATAGGACTCTTAAGCGATGCCGGTAGCGGTTATCCGCTAATGATCAGTGAAATGACCTTATTAACCGCATTCAGAACAGCTGCAACGGGCGTTCTGGCGGCAAAATATCTCGTCCGTAAAAATGCAAAATCATTAGCCATTATTGGAACCGGAGCGCAGGCGGAATTTGAGGTGCTGGCATTCGCCGGTTTTTTTCAACTGGAAGAAGTACGCTTTTTTGATACCGATCCGCAGGCTATGGCCAAGTTCACACGAAATCTGTCCGGGCAAAAATTCAGGTTAATTCCCAACAATAGCATCGTCGAAGCCGTGCGCGATGCCGATATTGTGATAACGGCGACCGCCGTCAAAAAACGGCAATCATTGTTTGAAATTGAAGATATTTCACCGGGCACCCATATACACGCAATGGGCGGCGACTGTCTGGGGAAAACCGAACTATCCGCTGAATTCCTGAATCAGGTCAAGCTGGTGGTCGAATACAAACCACAGAGTCTTATAGAAGGCGAAGTGCAACAATGTGAATCCAATCTTATCTATGCCGAATTGTGGGAACTGGTCTGTAAGAATAAGCCGGGGAGGCAAAATAATCATGAGATTACGCTCTTTGATTCAGTCGGTTTTGCTTTGGAGGATTACTCCATACTGCGGGTTGTTTATGAGCTGGCAACAGAACATCAACTGGGCAATGAGTCAGATTTAATACCCGAACTCAGTGATCCTAAAAACCTATTTGGCTTACTGAAGCCTTAGAATGTTGGCCCCCTATTCAAGTTCATGAGTTCATGAGTTGATGGCATTCAGTGCATAAAAAAACCACTCGATGGGTAATACTACCTATTGCTTCAACCCATTTATTTCCCTAACCTGTAACTATTCAAAGAACGGTATTTTCAGTGCAAACGTAATTGATAATTCCAAAGGAGAATACCTATGAGCAACCTGATCGGCAAAACATGTGAAGCATGCAGAATTGGCGCACCATTGGCTACCCAAGAGGAAACTGACGAATTTTTGCCGCAATTGCAGGGCTGGGAGATTATTGAAATAGATGGCGTAAAGCGATTAAAGAAAACCTTCACGTTCAATAACTTTGCAAATGCCTTGGAGTTTACCAATAAAATCGGCGCACTGTGCGAACAGGAAAACCACCATCCGGCAATTTTAACGGAATGGGGCAAAGTGACTGTGACCTGGTGGTCTCACAAAATAAAGGGACTACATGTTAATGATTTCATTATGGCTGCCAAGACCGACGCTTTGCTATAACGTCTCGCCATAGAACGCCTCAATAATATCTTTCATCAGGTGTAAGGTTTTATTTCCGGAGTCTTTTTCCGGATTAAACTCGCTTATTTCCAGGCCGCATACTTTTGGGTGTCGATTAATCAATAAAAGCGCTTCAATCAATTCTGCTGCTTTGATTCCGCCCTGAGCAGGCGTTTCTACACCAGGAGCATCTTCAGGATCTATAAAATCCAAGTCAATGCTGATGCCAATAGCCTGGCATGTCAGACTGAGCTTGTTGATTGCCTGAATTAACTCTTGGGCAAGCCCATTAATCCGGTCGGCAAAAACAATTTCTACCTCTACCTGCTTTAATAAAGCGTACTCCTCGTTTTCATAACTTCGGACACCGATCAGAATGAGGTTTTCCGGTTTGATAAAACCGAAGCCGGGATACATAGCCGCCAGTTTTTTGTCTGCTCTTCCAAGCAAAGCAGCCAGCGGCATGCCATGAATATTACCGGACGGCGACGTAGCAAAGGTGTGAGCATCCATATGTGCATCCAACCAGATCAGGCCGAATTTACCAGGCTGCTCCAATCCATTTAGCACGCCGCCCCAGGTTCCCAATGCACAGGAATGGTCGCCGCCAATGACCAGAAAAGCCTGGTTTTGTTCTGTAAAGTATTGAGTAAACCGGCTTATCGATTGATTAAGCCCGGATATTTTTTCCTCCTTTGACCCATGACTTTCAGGATAAACCATATGCCACTGGAGCTGCAGGCGTTTTTGTTCAGGTTTTTGCCGTTCAAATTCATCGTGCAGCATTTCTGCCGCATAGCCACATAAACGCATTGGCCCACCCAAGCACGATGCTACGCCTAAAGTTTGCAATATAGCCATAATGGGAAGTGTAAATTCTTAGGTTTTTGATAATATCAAAAAACCTGTCTGTCGATTGAGTTAGCGAAGAGTAACCCAATACGTTGCATCCGTAAATGTTGGGCTGCCACGTTGCTTTGTTCAACGAGCTTAGCATGGACAATGCGAAACCGAATTATTATTTCAAACGGACGTTTTAGTGGTGGGGGGTGTTTGAAATTGGGTTTGATGGTGTTAACGTTGTGCGATGCATTTAACTGGCGAACTGCATTTTATTTTCGTAGTTGAGTGCCAGCTTAGAACCCTAAGCTGGCGGCTAAGATTAAAAGAGCAAAAGCAGAACCTCTTATACAACTAGTAGGTGCTACCGCGAGGTTCTGCCCTTGCCAATACAAAAACGTTAGGCGAACGTATCGCCCATCACTGTGTTGAACCAGACCAACATGTCTTGATAGTTGTCTGTAGTCGCTGTGGTGGCAGCAATGGCCTTACCGCTATTGTGTTGGAGTGGGATCACCATCTTTTTAGTGCCGGGGTCATATTGATACACGGCAGAGAGCCAAGTGGCTGTGCTCGCGGTGATTGGCGTGTAACAAGCGGAATTGGTAACCGGTGCAGGGTCTGGCTGTTGGCCCTGGAGCAAACGCAAGATAGCATCCACACAGGTCTTGCCTTGCTGGTTGCCTATGTGGCCAGCCTTTGGCATTGTCGTATTACTCGCGTCGCCAATGACATGAACGCCTGCCTTTTTAGTCGATTCATAGTTTAGGACGTTGACAGGTGCAAATCCACTACCATCAAGCAGGCCGGCGTTTGCCAACAATTGCGGAGCTCTTTGCGGTGGAATGGGATTTAGAACACCAGCATTAACCGTGTTACCGAGGGACAAGCCCTGATCATAAATGACAACCCGGTTGGCGCTGTCTACATTGGTTATCGTACATCCCGGACGGTAATCGACAACGCCGGCATGTGTCACGGTAAAGGCATAGTTGAAGTTATCTTTTTCAACCAGGATGTCCGCATTGGCATCCAAGACAATCACTTTACTATTCGGTTTGTTCGTTTTTAACCAGTCAGCGATAACGCAGGCTCTCTCGTAAGGCCCTGGAGGGCAACGATAAGGCGCTTTAGGAATCGTGATGACCACGTTAGTGCCATTGGTCATGCTGACGAGTTGATTGCGCAATAAAGTGGTCTGTGGCCCTGCCTTCCAGGCATGCGGAATAAGGGTGTCGTACTCAGTCGCATTCGACATGCCAGGCATTAAATCGAACTCAAGCCCAGGCGCAATTACCAGTCTGTCATAGTTATCAAGTATCGTACCGTCTGCCAAGAGAATAGAACCATCGTTAATTTTAGTCACTTCTTTAGTGACCAGATTAACACCGTAATGATTGACCAGCGTACTGTAAGCATAGGCGAGATTGGCCAGGGTACGCTGCCCAGTCAGCACCGTATTACTCAGGATATTGGAAGTATATGTTGCACTTTTTTCCACGAGCGTCACTTGCACATCGGTGCCGCCCCATAGCCGCAGATATTTGGCAACAGTGGCGCCAGCCATGCCACCGCCTAAAACAACGATATGGCCGGTAATCCCGGTATTGGTAGGGACCGCGAACTGAATCGGGCCTGTAAGTTCGTTGTCACCGGCAAAGGCAGGGAATGAAGATAGCGTCAGAAGTCCCAATCCACCAACGGTTATACTACTAAGAAAGTTTCTGCGATTCATTATAAGTTCTCCTCTTAAGGATTAGCCAAGTAGTCAGCTATGGCTTGCAATTGTTCTTGGGTATAGCCTTTCACATGTGCAGCCATAATGCCGTCAGGGTCTTCCGCACCGTTCAGATATTCGATCAATTCGCTATAGATTTCATTCTTACCAAGCAGGGAATCAAAGCCGCCGCTACCGTATGTGCCATGGCATTGGAAACAGTTACTCGCCAAAAGCCGACCTTGGGTATTGCCACTCACAGTAGGTGCTGCAGTAGATGTGACCGTCACGGGGACGGACAAAGTTGTCATTTTGTCTTTCACTGTGATCGTTGAAGTCCCAGCAGATTTGCCCGTCACCGTGATGGTGCTTCCTGATAGGGAAACTGAGGCTACGTCAGAATTTGAATTTGTCAGTCGAATTCTGCCTGCAGCATTGCTTATGCTGATCGTTGCGCTTTGGTCGACAG
>JBAZTN010000011.1:0-34161 GCA_041661895.1 Methylobacter sp.
AAATGGGGCGGAATTGAGATAACCAGCTTAGGTAATTTGCTAGGGTTTGGTGAAATACAACTCGGTATGTTTTCAACCTTGTTTACGGTGTTTGCAATTGTAGGTGGAATCAACGCCTTCAATATGATTGATGGCGTTGACGGCCTAGCCGGCGGTACTTCATTAATCATCTATGTTCTACTGTCTATTTTGTGCCTTACTTATAACGCCGACGACTCTTTGCCATTTTGTTTTATCCTTGCTCCGGCTACAGCAGCATTTTTATTATTTAACTTCCCCATTCCAGGTCGAAATAAAGCACCGGCTTTTCTCGGTGATACGGGCAGCATGTTGCTTGGTTTCACCATTTGCTGGCTGGTCATCTCTGCATCGCAGGGCGACAATAAAATCTTTTCACCTGTTACCGCATTATGGCTTATTGGGGCACCCATTTTGGATACGCTTTGCATCATGATACGCCGCATACGAAAAGGACGATCGCCATTTGCCCCTGACAGAGAACATTTCCACCATATCCTCCAAGTTGCCGGTTATGGAAGACATGCAATTTTATTCATCATTTTATCGTTCACTGCGACCTTGGCTGTAATAGGGCTGGCGGGGGATATTGTGTTTAATGCCCCTGACTGGGTTATGTTCTACTTGTTTATGATCGTTTTTGCGCTCTATTACTGGGGCATGAGCCATGCATGGGAAATGGTAAAAGTTGCCCGACATTTACGAGAACACAAAAATGTGCCCCAAATGGATGAATCCCTAAGTTCGTAGTTTGTTATGGAAACTGAGCTCGAGGGTAATTATGACAAATAGTCCGGTCGGCTTAAAAGCATACGTCCCTGTACTCTTTTAATCACTCCTCCCGAATTGCTCTCATCGAAGAACACCTAAGTTTCAGTGAAAAGCCGTCCCTGGCGTCGCGGCACAAGCTTCCTCGCCAGTGGTGCCGCCCGAACACCTGTGCATCGGCCAAGCGCCCTGCTCTCTTTACGTTGCAATGGTTGCCGCTATCAACCACAAGGTTATATGGTTTTTTGGGTCATACCGTATCGGTCGCCTGCTGCGCCAGTACGTGAAAGTCTCCGACTCGTTCCCTTTGATTGTTCTATGGAACAGATGCAATCATTCAGAAGTAATCCCTAATTGTCCATTTTATAAAGTGCCCTTCCCCATACCTGTGAGCGGCTAAAGCAGTGTTTGACCTATTTATTTAGTGGCTTTTAAGAAACCATTAATAAAACACTTTTAAGATTGAATCTGCTCGCTTGAAGCTATCGCGAATGAATGGACTAACAAAAGCTTAATTAGAAAAAATCTAATGCATCATATTGCAGGATCAATATTATGAATCGTAACCACATCTTTACCAAAGCGTTAAATCTGACGCATCAAGAAGTAAATAGGAAAGTTGCTGTTCACGAAGCCGGCCACGCAGCGGCTATTTATCTCGGCAACAAACAAAAAAGACTACCACCGGTTTTTTTTCAGATTTTTATAACTCCGGTGAATAGTGGTTTTCAATCATCCCAGTTTTTCAGCAAGCCGGACACTAAATATATAGCAAACATAGACGGTGGCCGGTTAATTCATACGCTGCCCTCCTCAATTGAAGAGGCAACAAACGATTTTTCTTTAGCAGAGAAATTTGCATATCAACGCGCTTTTGAGGCTGATATGATCAACATGCTGGTCGGACCGTTGGCCGAAGCAAAATATATTGCACAACGAGACGGAGAACTGATTAGCCCTCGTCTCATACATTTAAATGCCCTACATTTCTTTGGCGGCGCTTCCGATTTAGAGAGCGCCAACGAATATCTTGAATGCTTTCCTGCAAATTCAGAGCTTAGGGAACAAAAAATTACAGAGTTATTTTTAGCAGCATTCAACTTCGTTAGTGAAAGATCAAATTGGCGTGCAATTACCGCCTTGGCGGACTATATCGTAAGTGAAGATAAAAACGTCATAGAATGCAATAAAATTATCGAAGTGCTGGAAACCGCCAATCATGGGTCAGCCGCCCAGGTTTCGATCTAGCGGAAACACGACCATATTAAATGAGTGGGCCGAAGTGATAACTGACACTAACTATAGATTTAGCTGAGTGGATTTTTACCCTAACTAAGCTTCCTGAAATCAGGCATTAAAAACTTGGAGAGTTTGCGTTACAGCAATCCAAGCATCGCGGCTTTTATCGCAGCCGATGTTTTGTTGGTAGCATTCAACTTAGCAACGACATTATTGATATGAAAGTTGACGGTACGCTCCGCAATATTGAGGATGCACGAGATTTCACTAGACGTTTTGCCATCGGCAGTCCAACGAAGCACCGCTATCTCACGGTTTGATAATTTCACATTAACTTCCGGCATCAATTTCGGCGTAAAGCATCGAGACATGGCCAAGTGCGCTGCCTTGGTCAGCCAAGCCATTTTAAATCTCTTGGCATCAAGCTCTTTTTCAGTGACCGGATCACTTGAGCGCGCCAGCGTTAACATGCCTACAACCCCATTGAAATCACGGATGGATTGCGCCCAACCATAGCGTAGTCCAAATGAGCGCGCCTCCTCCCATAGCTCATGTGCCGGACTGAATAAGTCATCCGTCCAAAGGATGGGCAGGGACGAACGCATGGCGTGCTGTACCGTAGGGTCAATTTCAACATAATTTTTGGCCTGATATTGTGCTTGCCAAGCCGCTGGGTAATTATTAAACATTATGGTCTTGGGGTTTGTCAGAGGAAGCGGCATCCTCAGGCCATAGGCGCAATGATCAAAACCAAGTTCCTTGCCAAGCAAAAGAATGGCTTGAAAAAGCTGCTGCTCAGATTGAATGGACTGCAATGCTTGAAGTTGATGCTCTTGCCAAGTTTTCATAAATTTCTTCGCTTACACATATCAGGTTTTGCCAGTGGCTATATTATGATGCCTGATTCTGGAATATGCTCGATTAAAAGCGGCAGAACCTGTCAATATTAACAGTTGTTGCTGATAACAAAATCCAGTCTAATTGCCCTATTCAGGATAGAGAATGTACGTTGTCACAGATGGATTAGTCTGAACCATTGCACCGCCCCTGCCATGCTCAATCAAAACATTCGCATGATAAATAAGGAGACCGTATGTTAGGTGAAACTAGAGGCGTGGTACATGTTGTGCTTCGACTTGAGGGATTATGTGTACTTGTTGCAGCTTCCGTCGCCTATTCCAAATTCGGCCTTGTCTGGGAAACGTTCGCGCTATTCTTTCTTACGCCGGATATTTCATTTCTCGGTTACCTCTCGGGTCCAGCGGTTGGCGCCGTTAGTTACAATTTAGCGCACTCCTATAGTGGGGCAGTTGCTTGCCTAGTGGCGGATCTTGTTCTTCCTGCACCTACCATCCTTGGTGTCGGCCTCATCTGGTGCGCTCATATCGGCTTTGACCGTGCACTCGGTTATAAGCTCAAGTATTCGGATGGCTTTTGCTTTACCCATCTTGGCCGCATCGGGAGATTTTCTGAGATTACGTCCAACTCTGCGGTCAGTCAGGAAACGACTCAGTAAAAACAATTAGACGATAAATCTATGAGAAACATACGACGGTAAATTTTTGTCAGACAATTGATATCGTATTTATCACGTTAGGCTTTCTGAAACAAATGGTGAACTCTTGATCAAACTAGCACAAAATGACAACGAAATAGCCGACTACTTCCAAGTCATGAAACAGCCTCGCACGGAGCTTGCGGAAGCCGCTTTTGTTCCCCTTGTCCGGGAACTAATGACTTACGGCTACCAGCTCGCATACCTCCGGGATGAAACTCAGGTTGTGTGCGTTGCAGGATTTAAAATTTCTAAAAATTTATTTTTTGGTAAGCATCTCTTTGTCGAAGACTTATCAACATTGGAAAGTGAGCGATCAAAAGATTATGGAAAACAAACGATGGCTTGGCTTCGTAATCTGGCGACAACTGTAGGGTGCAGCGCCATCCACCTCGATTCCGGCGTTCAACGTCATCGGGCGCACAAGTTTTACTTGAACCAGAATATGAACATTGCCAGTTATCACTTTGTAGAGAGACTTGCCGAACCGGCAGTTTCTTGAGCATCTACCTAAACCCAAGGATAAGCCATTCATGCTGGAACTCTACATTGCCAACAAGAATTACTCATCGTGGTCGTTGAGGCCGTGGGTGCTGATGCGCGAACTTGAAATCCCGTTCTTTGAACGCTTGGTGCCTTTCGGCGACAACATGGGGCCAAACGCGTTTCGCAGCCGGCCGGCTTGAGCACAAAAAGTCCAATCCCTCATTGCACTGTACTGCCTCTAGGCAGCCTGTAAATATTAATATTATACCTCTTACGGAGAAATATGAGCGCCATCAGAGGATTGAGGAGTGCTGGAACGGTAAACAGCACCAGCCGGAATTAGAATCAAGGTCAACACTGGACGGAACATAGTGTGAGTTTAAGATTGACCATACCAAACGGAGAGCTACATGACAAAAGGTTTAATCATAATCGATGTTCAAAATGACTATTTCAAAGGCGGCGCCTTGGAATTAGTAGGTATAGAAGAAGCCGTAAAAAACTGCCAACTTCTGCTTGAGAAGTTCAGAACCGCCCCCCTGCCAATATTTCATGTACAGCATGTGTCCAGTGATCAAGGAGCGCCTTTTTTTATTCCGAATACTAAAGGTTGTGAAATACATGAAACTGTGCAACCCAAGGAGAATGAGGCACTAATAATAAAGAACCACCCTAGTTCGTTTCGCGATACTGGACTTGATGGGATCTTGCGAAAATCGGGAGTAACAGAATTGGTTGTATGTGGCGCAATGAGCCATATGTGTGTTGATACTACTGTTCGAGCGGCTTTTGACTTAGGCTATTCTTGCAAAGTTATATCTGATGCTTGCGCAACACGTGATCTCGAGTTTGAGGAAAGGTTTATCAGTGCATCGGATGTCCATGCATCCTTTATGGCGGCACTGAAATTCCCATTCGCCACAGTACTAACCACACAAGAATATTTAAATGAATATGGGTAGAAAGTATCCATTTAAAGAAACAGGGCATTACGCCAGCCGTCCACCCGGCGAGCTCCATGACCCGCTCAAAGATGTTGGTTGCGCTGTATTGGAAGTGTCGTTTCCCGGCCGGGTTGTGGGCAGCGATGTTGGTTAATATTGCGGTTAAACGAGAAGCGCCAAAAGCCGGCGAGCTTCATTTCTTTGCATTGTTTCTCTCGTGGGTAACTATGAATACTATCACTGTTCGTCAAGCCGTTTTATCTGACCTTGAGGCGCTCGCGCCGCTTTTTGATGGCTATCGCCAGTTTTACGGTCGCACTAGCGATTTGTCTGCGGCAAGAGAGTTTCTGTTGGAGCGCTTCAATCATGGTGAATCGGTCTTGTTCATTGCGCATGAGGGCAATAAGCCTGTTGGTTTCAACCAGCTCTACCCGAGCTTTTCATCGGTATCTCTGGCCAGGATATTCGTGCTCAACGATCTTTTCGTTTGCGAGCATGCGCGCAGAAAGGGTGTGGCCTCAAAACTGATGACTGCCGCCGTTGACTACGCGAGTTCCCTGGGCGCTGTCCGTGTTTCGCTGTCAACCGCGACAACCAACGAAGCAGCGCAGACGCTTTACCAATCCGCTGGCTGGAAGCGCGATGAGCAGTTTTTTGTTTATCACTTTGCCATCCCGTCCACGTTAGGCAGCTAAACGCTATGATTAAGTCAATTGCTTTGCTCGGTGAATACACCCCGACATACCCACCGCACATTTCGACCGATGCGGCCATCAAGCATGCTCAAAACCTGTTGGACGTGGAGTTAACGGCGGACTGGATTGCAACTGAAAACATCGACCAAAAGCTGTTTGACCATTATTCGGCCATATGGGTTGCACCTGGAAGCCCCTATAAGAACATGGAGAAAACGCTGTGGGCCATTCGCTATGCCAGGGAAAACAAAATCCCCTGTTTCGGCACCTGCGGAGGATTCCAGCATATGGTGATCGAGTATGCCCGGAACGTCCTCGGCTTCAAGGACGCGCAACATGGCGAGTACAATCCATACGCTTCAAGCCTGTTCATTTCAAAACTGGATTGTTCTCTGGACGGCCGGGAGATGCAGCTTAATTTTATGCCAGGATCTCAGGTAGCTGTAATTTATGGAAGCCTGTCTGCGAAAGAAAGCTATTACTGCAATTTCGGGGTCAATCCCGATTGCATTACCGAATTGAAGCAAGGGCCATTGAATGTCTGTGGCTCCGATGACGAGGGTGAGATCCGCGTCATTGAGAATCCTGAACATCCGTTTTTTATCGGGACGCTGTTGTTCGTGCCGCAAGCACACTCTACGCCTGACAAACCACATCCGTTGGTTGCTGCTTTTTTGAAGGCGGCAGTTAGTCGTGCAATCTAACTTTGCGATAATGAATCCGCATCTTGTCATTCGTAATCCGTTGGAATATCGCCAATTCGGCGCCGACGATGGGCGCCTGGTGGTCTATTTCCACGGCACTCCCGGCGCTCCTCAAGAATGTGCGGTGTTTGATCAATACGGGAAACAGAACAACCTGACTTTTATCAGTTATAACCGTTTTTCGGTCGACCCCGCGCTGGAAGGCGCGGCCTATTACCAACTTCTGGCCGACGAAATTACCGATAAAGCGGCCGGAAAAGCGGTGGATTTGGTTGGGTTCTCGATCGGTGGATTCATCGCGTTGCAAGTAAGCCATTGTATGGGAAGTAATGTGCGGAGCCTGCATCTGGTTTCTGCCGCCGCACCGTTGGAAGCGGGCAATTTTACCGATATGGCGGCGGGAAAGTCCGTTTTCCGGCTGGCTCAAAAGCATCCTTCCGTATTTCATCTGCTGGTCCGCCTGCAAAGTTTGATTGCTGCAGCTTGTCCAAACCTGGTGTTTCGTATGATGTTTGCCAACACTGCCGGCGAAGACAAGATATTGGCGGCCAGTGGCGAATTTCAAACCGTCATTACCGATACACTGGAATTGTGCTTTACCCGTTATTCGGCAGGCTACGCACGAGATATCGGGGCTTATGTCCAGCCCTGGAAAGACACGCTGTCTGGCGTCGATATCAACACGCACATCTGGCACGGAGCAGAGGACAACTGGTCGCCGGTCTCTATGGCCGAATATTTAGAATCGGCAATTCCCGGCTGCACTTCAATTGATATATTTAACGGCCTGTCGCACTATTCATGCCTCTATCATGCAGCGCCTGCAATATGTCGTCAGTTGAATGCGACTTCATGAATAGCGCGCATCAACGGGTACACAAGCATCACGAGATTTACCTGAGCGACATCCGCAAGGCCGATCCGAAAAAATGGGAAAACCGTAACCAGGCAGCCGATGCGATAAATGTCATGAGACACCCATTGGCGATTTACTCGGCTCGGTTTCAACCAAGGTTGTATGGATCATAATGGCTTAATTATATTCGTCGTTTCATCTGTACCAGGAATTTTCTCGATCATTTTGTAACAAGGGATAAACATGAAAGGTAGTTGTTTATGTGGAACAATTGAGTATGAAATCGACAGCATTGACATGCCTGTCGCTCACTGCCATTGCCGGACTTGCCAAAAAGCGCATGCGGCTGCGTTCGCCTCTACGGCCGGTGTCATGCATGAGCACTTTCGCTGGCTGAAAGGTGAAGAAAAGCTTTCATCCTTCGAGTCCTCTCCAGGAAAATTGCGCTATTTCTGTTCGAGGTGTGGCTCTCATCTGGTGGCCGAGCGAGTGAACCAGCCCCATGTTATTCTCCGGGTGGCTACGCTTGACGAAGACCCTGGCATCACTCCCCAAATGCATATATGGGCATCTCACGATGTTCCGTGGCTCGAATATGAAGACATTCCTTCTTATCTGGAATGGCAGCCGGGGCGAAAATGAAAGCATACCTTAAAAGTAGTCAGTACATCGACTGCAAACATCCTTTGGTGGCTACAAAGGCAGCGGAGCTTGCTGAGGGTTGTCTTACCGATGAGGCTGTGGCGAAATGTTGCTTCGAGTTCGTCCGCGATGCCATTAAACACAGCTGGGATTACCGAATGAACCCAGTTACCTGTAAAGCCTCGGATGTATTAATCTACGGCACAGGTTACTGTTATGCCAAGAGCCATTTATTGGCAGCGCTTTTAAGAGCCAATGCCATTCCGGCGGGGCTATGTTACCAACGACTGACGGTTCAAACCGATGGCCCTCCTTACTGCCTTCATGGGTTGAATGCGGTTTATCTCAAACAACATGATGCCCGAGGCAATAAGCCGGGCGTAGCTGCCGAGTTTAGTCCGCCTATAGAAAAGCTGGCATTCCCAATTGTTGATGCGTTGGAAATAGACTTCCCTGAAATATGGGCTGATCCGCTGCCATTGGTGGTGAAGGCATTAAACAGGAACAAGACGGTAGAGCAAGTCTTTGAGAACCTGCCAGATATTGAGCCTTAAGGATTACTCATGGACAACGCCTTTGCCGAGCATTTTGCTAACGACTGGATAGACTCCTGGAACAGCCATGATTTGCAGCGCATCTTGTCCCACTATGCTGACGATTTTGAAATGTCATCGCCTGTGATTATTCAGCTTGCTAATGAACCGAGCGGAACCCTTCGCGGCAAAACGGCGGTCGGTGACTATTGGACGAAGGCTCCACAACTCATTCCTGACTTACACTTTGAATTGATAACAACACTAGTTGGCGTGAACAGCATCACGCTCTACTACCAAGGGGCGCGAGGTAGTCTGGCAGCCGAGGTGTTTCATTTTAACCAAGACCAAAAAGTAACTAAAGCAGTTGCCCACTATTCACCACTTAAGGGATGGTCATGATAAAAATCAGCATTTTGTACCCCAACACTAAAGGCTCCCGGTTCGATATGCGCTATTACATCGACACGCACATGCCATTGTCCATTGGGCTTTTGAGTACCCATTCAGGATTCAAGGGCGTTTCAGTCGAGCGCGGACTTGGCGGCGCTATGCCGGGAACGGATGCCGCGTATATCGCCATGTGCCACTATCTGTTTAATTCGGCTGAAGACTTCATGGCCGCTTTCACGCCGCACGCCGCAGTGTTGCAAGGTGATATGCCCAGTTACACAGACATAGAGCCGATTATTCAAATTAGCGATGTTCTGATTTCTCAGTAGCCATTAAGTATACAAATGTACATACCGCCACATTTTGAACAGCCCGATATTGAGGTCATGCACGACCTAATTCGCAACCGACCGCTTGCAACATTGGTAACACTTGGTTCAGACGGTATCAACGCCAATCATATTCCGTTGCATCTTGTACCAGAACTTGAACCGTTTGGTGTCTTACGAGGCCACGTTGCCCGGTCAAATCCAATCTGGAGTGATCTGGAATCGGATGTGGATACGCTGACCATATTCCACGCCCCGGACGCTTATATCAGCCCGTCTTGGTATGCGACCAAGCAGGAAACCGGAAAGGTTGTTCCCACCTGGAATTACACTGTCGTTCATGCCTACGGTTCTCTGCGCATCATCGATGATGCTTCATGGATTCGTAGCCAAATGGAGGCTCTCACCACTCATCACGAGGCAGCTTTTCCTGAGCCGTGGTCTGTGTCGGATGCGCCGGAAGATTTTACCGAAAAGCTGATTGAGGCTGTTATAGGCATTGAAATGGTTATCACCCGACTATCCGGCAAGTGGAAAATAAGCCAAAATCAACCCCCACAAAACCAGCACAGCGTTATACAAGGACTGAATGCCAGCGGACAATGCGAGGCGATAACAATGGCCGCACTGGTCAACGCCGGGGTAAAAAATGTACCCTGACGGACGCTCAATCAGGATCCGAATACAATATGGATTCAATACTTAACTGTTCAGCATTCAACTAACTTTAACTTTATTGCATAAAAGGGATATATGAAACCCATATCGAATACTGCTTTTTATTGCTGCGGAGTTCGCATGCAGGATGCCGAAAACGAGAAATCGGTATGCCAGGATATTTATGCCAGGGATTTTATGGATGAAAGAGAGTTAAAAATTCTTTCCTCTTTTAATTCAGAAAAAAATCCAAATGCAGGAAATGTCGCCAGGCATCGAATTATTGATGATTACATAAGGAAAGAATTAACTGACAATCCTGAATTACCGGTAATTTTAATCGGAGCCGGTTTTGACAGTCGTGCCTATCGGCTCAATGGAGGCAGATGGATTGAACTGGACGAGTCTCAAATTATTTCGCACAAAAATGAACGGCTGCCGATAGAGAACTGCAAAAATAAACTTCAGCGCATCCCTATCGATTTTGAAACAGAATCGCTTGCTGATAAATTGCAGGAATTTTCTACGGATCAACCCGTTATTGTGGTCTTTGAAGGAGTCTTTATCTATTTACCAGAAAGCGTTATTAAACAAACCCTTCAAACATTACATCGGTTGTTTCCAAAACATGCATTAATTTGCGATCTTATGACTGAAAATTTTTTTAAAAAATACAGTCATACATTGCATCAGAAATTTGGCGAACAATTAGGGGCGGGTTTTAAGTTTACCCCTCAGAAACCAGCTGAAGTGTTTAGTAATTCTAATTATCAGCTTGTTGAAAAACACTCAATCATTGGCAAAGCTATCGAATTTGGTTTAATAAAAATACCTTCGTTTATATTCAAAACGTTCTTGAAAACACTGAAACATGGGTATCTAATTTGTATTTTTGCATCGGATTATCAGAAATCTGAAATGGGCTAAACATGAAAAAAGCCATAATGGCCATGCTCCTTGAAAAAATTCCATCTGGCACTGTCATGGAACTTCCGCCGAAGGTATTTATCGACATGGAAGGTGAATTTATTGACTTCGTTGAAGGAGAAACATTGACTGTTCGCTTCCCAAACAAAGAAAGATATATGAACCCGCTTGGGTTTATGCAAGGCGGGATAATAGTTGCTGCTATTGATAATACAATCGGACCTTTGAGTTACATGCTGGCCCAACCTAATATCACCAAAGAAATTAATACTACCTTTAAACGTCCTATTACCCAGAGTGATCGCTATATTGATGTCACTGCATCAATGATTCATAAAACATCGACACATAGTATTACAAGCTGAAGTCAGGAATGAAAAAGGGAAACTGGCTGCTACGGGTATAGCAAATTGCGTATTCATCAAGGAAAGAAAAACGTGACAAACTTTCTAATAAACTTTACCAAGTGACCGCCGAAGGCAATCAACAGAACATAGCGTACAAAGGTTGTTAGTCGGATATTTCAATAGCTTGGAGCGCGAATAAATTCTTGGGGATTACCGTCCCAGTTCTATCTTAGTCGTCTTTACTATTTTTTCGGAGGCATGATGACGCGGGAACAGGCGGCGCTTATTTCCAGGTAAACGGCTTCAGGCTCTTTTTCGTAACGCCTGGAGAAATGAAACGGCACCAGTTGTTTGACATCGGCGCCGGTTGCGATCTCGCCACAGGCCCGCGCCGTCAGATGGCCGGTCCTGCGGGCCTGCTCGATATCGGTTTCGAGAAAAGAAGCTTCGCAGAACAAAAAGTCGGCCTTGTGCGCCAACGTGGTCAAGGCAGTGCGATTGGCTTCGGTATCGGCCAGATCGGTCGCATAGACTAGCTTTTCGCCTGGGGTGACGATCAGCAGGCTGTCGCCCAATTCTCCCGCCTCCCGGCTGCTGTTATCGGACAGCAGGATCATCGCTTTGTTGTCGCCGGCGGCGACAAGCCGCTTCAGCTGGTGCAGCCAGGGACCGGCAGTTAGACCTAAGGTTTTTAGAGCAGTATTGTCGATGTTGAGCGTGACCTTGCTCTCAAAGATATAGGCCTGCACCGGCGTGTGGTGATCCAGCGTGATCGTGCGGACGCTAAACAGCGGATCGTCCACAATCAGTCCTTCGGCAATCTGGATTTCAGGGAGATCAACGCAATCCCGGTAACCCGTCTGAATGCGAGTCCTCAGCAGCCGGTCGCCATGAATTTCGGTGACTTCGAAACGCGGTCCGGTATCTCCAATGCGATCCCAAAGGACACCGTCGATCATGCCCTTAATATGACCGATCAAACCTGGCGGACCGAAAAGCCGGCAGCTTGGAAAATAGCCGACACGGGAGCGCAGCAGCCACAGGAAGCCGCCGATATGATCGATATGGGCATGGCTGATGAAAACGTCGCTGACTTGATGGGCTATACGTGTAGGTAATCTGCCCGAATCGCCCAGATCAAACAGCAGGCTACGTTGCTGCTGGTGCAGCCGAAGATGCAGCAGCGGGTCGCCGAAGATACCATTGATCATCGTCGCGTACATGCTCCGCATTTTGACCGCCGGTCGCGGCCCGCCATTGTAATCACTAGACGGATAGGGCATCGCATCGGGCGGCGGCAGGAATTGCAGGTTGCCGGATGCAAACGACGCGGCGCTGACGAGCAGACCGTTTTTTTCGCTACAGGCATCACGAACCTGCAACGTCCGGGTTGTTGCCGCCGCCGCAGGCAGCCGGACCTGAAGCGTACTGTCTTTCAGGGCGATGATTTCGCCGATGCTTACGGTTCGACCGGTATCGATAAAGGCGCATTGGCGGCCAGCCCAGGCATCAGGGACATCTATGGGCGGAGGCGAGCCGATCAACCGAAGATCGGAAAGGTTGATCGTTATCTCCTCGCTGGCAGTGAGATAAGTTCGCCATTGCTGGGTTCTTTTATGCGCTCGGGTCTTCTGTCCGGGACGGCAGGCCTGAGGATGGGCATGAACTGAAAGGAAACGGACGCCCAACGACAATAGCTCGTTCATTAAAGGCAACGGTTTCGACTGGCGGTTCAGCATCAACACGATATCGATGTCCAACAGTCCGACCATGCCTACCAGCAATTCCGAGCCTGCAATACCTCGGACCACGCCGGGGGCGTCGATCAGCATTAAGCCAAGGGGAGCCTTTTGGATCAACCGGTTGACAGCTGATAGCAGCGGCAGGCGAAAACGGCCGGCATCCAGTGTGCAAAGCGCTTCAAATTCCAACACTTGCCAGCCGGACTCCTGCCACTGTCCCAGCGATACGGTGCCGGGCAAACCGAAACCGGGTGATCCCGGGTCGGCGGTTATGCAGATGCACGTCAGGCCTCTTTCGGATAATACTCGCGCAAGTTCGTTAGTCAGTGTGGATTTGCCGATACCGGCCTCGCCGTACAGTAAAATCCTTTGCCCGCCGGTCAGCAGTTGCTCGGCGAGGCTTGAAGGACAATACGGCAATAACGGGTGTGACGCTGGATGGGTCATGGCGGCTACCTGTGCTGGATCGATTACTACTATCGCAGAAAACCCTGTCCAGTGGCAATGGCTGGACTTTCACCAGTTAGCTAACTCCCATAACAGTCACCCATGTATCCCGGAACAGAGGGATTGGGACGGCGCGCCATTAAGCTGTAATCTAAGCAGGACTCTCTAAAGCAAAAATTTATCTGACCAGAGGAAGTTACTTTTCTTATATCGATGTTGGCACCTTTGTTGGGATAGGCCCAACAATACAAAACAACGAAGATTATAACTAAATCATGTGTTAATTTATGCCGTGTAATATGGCTTTGTTTACTGCACCTAATTATTGAGGAGAAGGATTATGTCTACTAATAAGAAAGATTTGTCAGTATTTATTGTCTCCGCACTCACATTGATGTTCATCGTTACGCTATCAAAAACAGCGTCCGCAACTAACTAGCCATCAGCTAGTTCTTTGGAGTTGATTAAATCTACCTGTCCATCTGGACCAGACCAGTACCAAAAAATCACCCAATTGAAAAATGAAATAGCCGCAGCCGAGAACGTTAGTCAGGCTCGGGAAATAGCGCTTGCACCCACTGACGGAGCCATCAACGCAATTCAAAATGCGCTTAGCATCATGCCCTTCAGCGATGACCTACGTACCGCCGAAACCCGGCTTAGCGACGCCCGCTCACGTATTTTAGTGGCATCCTCCCAGGAACAAGTCGCCGATGAATTCTCCGGTATGATGGTCGCAGGGCTTGATAATGACCGTGCCGCCCAGGTTAGTGTCGGTAAAGTGGGTTGTGATTACTCAACGGGTGAGATCATCGGCATCGTGGTCGGTTTGATTTTGGGTATAATTCCTGGTCTGATTTTACTTGTCGTGCTTTGTTAATAGCTCAATAAGGTCTGTCATTACTACTCAAAAATTGGTGCGGGGTTATTGCATAAATTCAATTGTATGAGTTCAGATTTAACCTGATAATTTTAAAAATAACCCTATCTAAACCAGACATTGGCTGGCTGTTTTCGACCTAGGGTGTAAAAACGCATGAGTGGATCAGCTGGAGATGGTAATTGCTCCACTAAGCCGCCATAAACGAGTTAATTATCGATGATAATCTCCACTTCAGCCAATATTTTGATCGGTATCCGATATTATCAAACCACTGGCTATTCGAATTTTGCGTTTTTACACGCTCTGGACCCAAACCGGCCTTTTACCACAATTGTTTGATCGGCTAGTTATTGCCGGATAGCAGGCAGTCGTTAAGATAAGAAGAAACCGTATATCATCCGATACTAGAAGATATGCAGTAAACACTCTGAATAAATGTACTGAGTTTATTGATTAGAGTGTGGCAATTAGGGATGATATACTGAAACTATATAATTGCTTGTTATATCAAATGAAGAAATTAGCCACCGTGCTGCTAGTGCTCTCCTTCGTGGTCATTTCGAGCCACCTCTATTATGTATTTCGCACAATTTATGGTGTTGATGTGCATGAAATGGCAGTTTCGACGCAAAGCCTCACTGAGCGGTACCAATATCATAGAAGCATACAGTTGCTAATCTCCGACCTAGACCCAGATGCTTTGAAATATTTAATTAATGCTGATTGTGGCGGAGGATCAGGCTGTTATGACCACGGCAAGACCTTGGTCCAAGTATTGATTAAAGTTGGCGACCACTCTTTTAGCAAAATAATTCCCAAACTGCACAAAGAAGAATCCGAGCGGCTACTAAGTCTATTGTCTGCAGGCTATGAGTATGGTGGTTTTCCGGAATGGAGTGATCTTAAGGGGCAGTTTCCTTTAACTTTTAGAACATTTGACGAAAAGGTATAAAAAAAACTATCAACGTGAACAACCAAAAGCATCGCTTCTTCGTTGAACCCCTTTTAGCTGCCGATTATGGTAAATATGATGAATGAGCAGTTTCTGACATAACCAGCCATTCCAGAATATACCTCGACCGGAAGAAAATGGCCGACTACTTGCCGGTCACGGTTGTCAGTAAACGACCCAGGCTATCATAGGGATCTAAATAACTGACTCTCCGATCCCACATACAGTTGGACTATCGAATTGATTTTTAAGCACGATAACGGTTAAACATTCGATCAAAACATTAGGTAGACCATATGGTTTACATAGAGTTCAAAGCCAAGAAGAGTCTAAAAATTCAAGTAGCTATGCCTTCTAGTCTAATGTGCCCCTCGCTATCGCTTTGTGGTGAGACGAAGCTTCTTTTTGCCAGGTGGGCAGAACTGCCGTTCATTTCCCCAAAACTTCCGATTGCAGTCATTTAACCGATGCTGATAACACAGAACACAGCGATTTAATCGACGCTGGTAACGGCAATAAGCGCATATTATTAAGTGATCAAGACGATCAAACTTAGTTTTGTTTTCTATGGATAGCGCATTTTGTTTGACGTTTAATACAGCATAAAGATTCCGCGCTTGCTCTATTAGGGTGTCATTATCCATTTTTAATTACCCTCCAGTTATTACTTGTTAAGTTGTTAACAACTGCAAGCTCTCCTTGCACAGCAGAGATTCCTAGTATTTTTCCAAATAGATAAATGAGTCTGAAATTGGTCAAGAGCCACTTTTTCCAGTATTTCAAAATTGATGTCCGGTTTCACATAGTTTTTGCCGTTTTCAATGGATTTCATCTTGTTATAAGGTGTCATCATACATTTAGGCTATGATTTACTGTGCCACTTACCTGGGACCCAGTATCTATTATCATTTTAAAGCAATTGTCTCCGCTCGATTAACGAGCTCAATGGTCACTTTGCCTTCCTGAGCTAACCAACCGATGCCGCGTTGAATCGATTTTTCATCTACTTCGGTTTCTCGAATCAATTTTGCGACGGTGGTAGGGCCATGTTTATCCAGATATTTCCAGATAATACCTGCGTTAGTACCGATAATGTCTGACATGATATTTCCTTATTTGATGGTTATTGAACAAATATGTCCATCAGCGTGGCCGATGGGATGAATGTCATTAATTTCGAAGAGGTATTCAGGTAATCCGTTCGACACGAACCCCACGAATTTCCTTTGCCACTTCACAGCAGCATTAGCTTTCTCTCTCAGTCGTAAGCTTAACATGACAAATATTGCATTTGTATGACTTAACGATTGAGACTTTGTAACAAAACTCGAGAAAATTCCGACTGTCTACAAATAACCGGATTTCACCTGTACACTAAAAGGCTAAAACCGTCCCATAACGGACGGAGAGATACAACAAGATTTATTTTAAACTGAGATAAAGTTATGGTAGGAAGCACGCCACTCTATGTGCCTTAAGAAGCCACCAAACCTTGATAAAAAAACAAGACTTCGAAACTGCCGACGGGCGGCGCGTACGCTTCCCTTTGATCGAGTTGTTAGGCGAGATTAACAGCTAAAGCCAAACCACCACCTAAATAAAAATGTCGTGTTAATTTTCGCATAACCACGCATACGCATGAACCTCCCTTGGCTCGACATCACCGAAGCAGGAAGCTCGCAAAGTGATCCCATGCGCTGGTCGTCGCCAACTGCATGATCAGTGCGCTGGAGACGACAAGCCCTGCGTACCCCATCGCAAACCACCGGTTTAAAGATCGCGTCAATAGACACTTCATGACAAGGAAAAACGCCCCAATCACCAGCATCCCAAAAAATGGCCCAAATACCGTCTCCCATACTGTGCCGTGGTAAAGAACGCTGATGAAATCGATGCGGCTGACCGCTGCCGGCATTGCGGCCATCGTGGCCAGTAGCATCAACGGCCGATGCACTTCCGGTCGCCGCCGATTCCACACGCCGACGATCACATAACCGGCGAAGATCATGATGCCGATGATCGGAACGGCCATGAACTGTTTGGGCGCCAGGCCCCAGATCCTCATATCGGGTGGACTGATTAGCGTCGATTCAATCCCAAGTCGAAATCCGAGAATAACGATGCAGGCCGCAAGCACCGTGCCGATTCGTCCGAGCATCATGTGATCGCGGCGGTTACCGGCCACAATCAACAGCGGCTGAACCAGGAACAGCAGCACCCACGTAGACATGCCGATGCCATGCAGGATGAGCAAAGTTCGTATCGGCGCGGCGAGTTCACGGTTGGGAAAGGCCTTGCCGTGCAGATAAAACTGTTGGAAACCCAAGAACATCAGCGTCAGCAGTATTGCCGCAACACCGAAATAGAAAAGACGTGCGCGATTTGGTGAGGTAGCTACCTTCGCCTGAGGCTCATTGAATAATAACATTTGACTAAAGTTCATATCGTGATGGAGGCTGTCTTCATTTTGAATTCGAGTTGTCGTCAATTGCGATCAATGGCGACAAACAGGTGATTGTCCAAAACGAAATATCTTTTACTTTTCAAGTTCAGTTGTCAAGAATGACCTTAAATACTAGAGCGTTCTAAACGGATATGGATAGTAATCAACAAACAACTGGGAAGTGTAAAAATGTCCTGATTTCCAACCAGTAAACAAAATTGTAATACTTGAAACTAAATATACAATGCATATAAACACCTATGTGCACTAACTAATAAAATGAGCTGCTTTAGTATTCCAAAGTCAGATCACAATTTTCAAACAAGTAAACAACACATAAAGATTATCGAGCTCTCTATGACCATTCTTGGCAGCACTGAGACATTCGGTGGTTGGTAGGAGCGCTGCCGACGAGATGACCACCGCCGGAAGGGCTGGGGTTCTCAACGGCACAGTAACGTACTTTGTCTGTCCTGTTTTTGCTCATCATTTGTTTATCACCTGGATACAAGGTGGCCAAGCGGTCGTCATGTGAAGCGCCTACTGTTTAAGGTAAGGGAGGCGTCGCACCCCGTTTGACCACCATGTCAGAGTATGCGATAGAAACTTGGCGGATGAAGGTCTGCCACGTTTCATTTGGACTCCATATCTCACGCATAGGAAAGGAAGCTTCTTCCTCGCTGTCCGAGAGAACGAACTTGCGGTACAGGTAGATGAAGGCCGAGACCCGCATGTTTCTGGCACAATGCACCCAGACCTTGTGTCCTGCGAAAGTATTTAATACGCCAACAAATTGTGCGAACTGCTCAGGCTTGGGGTGCTCCCACTCGACAGGAATTTGAATATAAACGAGACCCTCGCGGGATACGAACTCAGCCTCACCGGGTAAGGCATTGGATGAAGTGGGCGGCGCAAGGTTTATGACGACATCAATGCCCAGAGTCGGCAATTCGTGAATATCGCACTCGGAAAGCTGCCCAGAAGACCAGAGCCAATCAAAGACTTGATACGTGTTTTCAGCGTCCATGTGCACTCTAACGCAGAACTGACTCGCGGCGACCGAAGCGAGTGAACCAAAAAGCGAAGCTTTTTAGCGTCCGGTTAAGTGTTATGTCCGGCATTTGAAGGTGCGCCCTGGAAAATAAACCACTCAACTACTGCCGACATTACACTACTTCCTTTCCAAAAAAATTAATAAAGTCCGCTTGATTTTAAACCACACCGTCCTCCTGTTCGTCAGTCAATCCGAATACGCGATAAATTGCGCTACGCCATCACGGAAAGACCAGTCAATATCATGGTTTTCAGAAATTGTTATCATTACATTTGCTGGTGGAATACCTGGATTAGCCGCTAGATTCTCCACCACTTTTTTGTAAAACGCCTGTTTTGATTCGTTTGAACGGCCAGCACGCATCACTAAATGCATCATCACTCGGTCACCATCTCGACCTTGAAGCTGTAATTGGTCCGAATCAAGCTGATGAATAATCTGATAACGGTCATCCAGTGGGAAGCCCATGGTCTCAATGACAGCAGAGTTGATGCCATCACCAACCGCTTTAATGTATTCGGGTGACTTGCCTGACAATATCGAAATGTTAACGAGTGGCATGGTAATCCTGTATTTAGTGAAAATTACTGATGTAGAGATCAAGCTTACTATAAGCCGATTTCTTATTCATTAACTTTGCCCGCAGATAAGCGCGGCTTTACGCTTTATGAATATTTGCCCCCCTTGCTTGCGATGATGCCCAGATCTACCCTGGTTTGTTCAAGGAATCGTTTAGAACTGATCCGGCAAAACTATGGTAAAAGCTATCCTGTGGGTTCGGCGCTTTTGGCGAGTCCGTGTTCAATCCAGAGTGAGGCTAGAACCCATCGACTGTACCCTTTCCCACTTATGCGTTCAAGAACGAAAGATGGATCTCACTGCCGTATCGGCGAATGATATCCTGTTTGGCGGCACGATAGGACCTGACATTACCTTTATTGCCTGACTTTTCTACCGAGCGCCGAGCCAACTCATCGGAAATCACATCCATGAAAAGCTCGGCCAATAGAAGCCTGGCTGCATCACGAAAATGCCCCCGGCCATCAACATATAGTTGCACTGTCGGTGCCCCCGTATTGATGATGATTTTTCGCTCCTCAGCGCTATATACCGCTCGGTCCAGCTCGTTGTTGAGATTGCGGAACTCATAGCCAACGAACATATCGGCACCATGATCCCGAGGCAGTCCTTTTTTTGCCACATGACCGGACCAGTCATGGCTGTGTCTGGAAGCATGCTCGGCCACGACAATCTCGCACCAGGCCCAATACGTCCCGGCACGCACATTGATTTCTCCATGCTCCCCGGCTTTATCGCCCACAATCGTCCATTCGATCCGTTGCATTTCACCAAGATCGCGAACCGCTATCACTGTTGGCGTGGGTTCGATGTGCATAGAATCGGGTAGTGCATAATCGAAGGTTAATACCTCATCACTCGAAAACTGTCTCGGGTCAATTAGCAAGGCAACGTGGAAGGTATGATTAACCTTGCGATAATAAAATGGCGTTGTAAAACGTAGTGCCGCCGGAAGCTCTGCTTCCTCTAAAGCCCCAACTTCCAGATCAGAGGTCGGCGGCAGGATGATACCCAAGTCTTGAATCGCCGCCCGGCTCATGCGTTGAAGCAGGTGCTCGATCATATGACTGGTTCGGCCAGACGTGGTGGCTCGCTCCAGATGCCTCAGTTTTTCTTGCTCCGCCAACACATAGGGCGCAATCATTTTGCTGACGGCTTGGAAAAAAGTCTCCACAAAGGGATTCTTATGATTCAAGCCCTCTCTTTCGTCGCTAATAATTGCCATGCCTTGGCCTAATTTTTCGAGCAAGGCGGCGCAACGTACCGTACCAAAAAGGTACTCAGTCCCCACTTGGTTCTCATATTCAAACAGCTGACAGTCCAATACTGCCATTCCAGAGAGAATGAGCAGTCCATTCGTCCGTTCATCGCCCTTTAGGTTTAATTCCACATCCTGGGCACGCTTCAAAGTCAGGGTAAAGGGATGCTCCTCCTGCTGATAAACAAAGCTCCCTATCTGATCCGGGCCCAGTAGCAAGGCTGCAGGCGGCTCCTCATAGCGCAAGGGTCCACGGCGCTCAGTTTCATTTCCCTGCTGTATGTGAAGCAGTTCCACATTTCTCCGCGTTAGCATATCGCGCAGATAGATATTATTGGCCACCGCCAGCACAACAGAACGGTAGTGGGATATATTCACATGCGAGTTTTCGATGATGATTGTCACCTGGGTGCCGCTGTCAGCAATACCCAAGCGGCCATAATCTATAGCCTCAGCAGGCCGGTCACCGTCAAAATCCTCAAATAAATAACCGCCATTTTCACTGCGGAATAATTCAATACGGGAAAATCGTCCCGCATTTATCGTCTCGATCCAGCCGTGACCGAGTCCATAAATAGCCTGCTTCAATCCACGACCGAAATAACCACGCCCCTCGCCTTCGCCACGCGCCAGGGGGCTATGAGCCCCGCCATAGGCCAAAATAGAACTGACCCGTCTGAAGGACATCCCTTCCGCCTGATCGGCGACCGTAAGCCGCGCGCCGGCCTGATGCCGCTCATACTTGACGCGAATCTGGCCAGTCGCTTGCGTCCCAGCCTTTTCTAGCCGGGAATAGCTGTCATCGCAGTTGGTTATCAGTTCGACCAATGCCTTTTCTACGGAGGCAAAGCGGCGCGAATCGATATCGATTACCCGTTGATCCACTGGCATTGCTGTAATTGCCATACAATCTACCTCCTTTATTCTATTGTTTTACTTTCGCGTGACTGCAAGCGCTTTTGTTTCCCCCACCGCATCACCGGGTTTAAGGGAGTATGCTCGCATCCTTTCATTAAAAGTAGCTTGACCACAGTTATTCTGCCTATTCAAAGTGGATGAATAGAAAATCATGGTCTGCCCCCCTAATCCTCCTGTCCTGATTTAAAAGAAAATTGGGAATTTTTGTTTCTGCGGGCTAATCCACAAAAACAAAAAGAATACCCCCTTAACAATTCCTACTAGAACACTTGGTATATACTCAATAACGAGGGTAAATATATATCCTCATTTTAATGAGCTGCTTCTAACATAATATCGAGTAGCTAACAAAATAATAATTATAAGAATATATTACGAGGACATTCTATGTCATATGATTTTGATAAATTAACGAGCTACGGCAAATCGTTCAGCGAATTAACACCTGAGCGAGAAGCCCTGTTAATCGAGATAGGCAAAGAGATTAAACCCAAGCTGGCCAGCATTACCGAAGATTTTTATCAGTACCTGCTCACCATTCCGGAAGCAACCACCTTTCTCGGAGGCCGGGTAGAATCCTTGAAGAAAACCCATATCCTCTGGATGGAAGGACTTTTTACCGGTCCTTTCGATAAAGCCTATACCGAACACATGTACAAAGTGGGCGATGTGCATGTCAAAGTTAAATTACCGGTTGAGTTCATGGCGGGTGCGATGACATTGATCAATCAGCGCCTGACCGCCCTGATTGTTGAAGCCTACGGTCACGATAAGGACTACTGCGCTCAAGTATTGACCGCGATCAGTGCAGTAACCGGAATGTCGTTGTTAATGATGCAGCAGTCGTATCAGGCATCCACCCTGCTCGAGGAACTGGAAAAATTTCTCAAGATTTCCGGAATGAGCCGAGCATTGTTTACCAACCTGGCTACCGCCTACAGAGACATATAGGAGATCTCGATGCGTTCAGATATGTTAGTTTCGATACTGTCGGATTTAAATGGCGCTTCGGCGGACATTGAGGCGACAGCTGTTATTTCGACCGATGGTTTAACGATGGCCTCAGTACTGCCGGCGTCAATGGATGAAGATCGGGTCGGTGCCATGAGCGCCGCGATGTTGTCGCTAGGTGACCGTACCGCGCAAGAACTGGTCCGCGGGGAACTGGAACAGGTGCTGATTAAAGGCGATTCCGGCTATGTGCTGATGGCTTATGCTGGCAAGGAAGCGGTGTTGACCGTACTGGCCAAGCCCAATGCCAAGCTGGGTTTAATTTTCCTGGATGTCAAAAGAGCCGCCAGCAGTATCGCTGAATTGCTCTGATTGTCAGTAAGTAATCAAAAAACCGAACATCAACTATAACCATAAGAAATCGTCTGACTTGGGCTATAGAGCTTCGGATTCGATTTATTGGAGGCCGTAGATTGGGCTGGCGAAAGCCCAATCTACGGCACATTGATTGAGTATCAACCCTTCGACAACGCTCTGAAGTTCCAAAGGCTGATCATACTGCAGCGAACGTTAATAGCTGCCATTTCATTACCAGAAGGGCAACTCCTTCGCTGAATGGGTGTATTTCGCACTTTGAGCAGAACCAATGCTTGATTGTGTGCTTACCGAACGTGTAAGTACACAAATTGCCCTCAGGCCACTCTCCGTCATTGACCGCGCCAAGCCCGGACTTCCAAAAATAATAATGTTGCCTGAAATAATCGCTCGCAACTTTGCCAATTCCACAGATAGATCGGGCCAAGTTCATGTCAACACAAACCGTTCGTCCTGAGCGGTGAGCTTGTCGAACAGCCGAAGGACTTAATCAGATCATTCCCGGATTCCGCAAAGTTGTATCAACTTGAAAATTTCGATCCCGCATCGGATGGTTTGGCGGTAGCATAGCGCTGAATAAGCGCCGTGATCCAATTATTGAAATCATCCAAATACGTATAAGCCACTGGAATCACCAACAGGCTTAGAAAGGTGGAGGTCACCAAGCCACCGATCACGGCGATCGCCATAGGGCTGCGGAAGGATAAATCCGAGTCTCCCGCGCCAATCGCAATCGGCAACATACCGGCACCCATCGCGATGGTGGTCATAACGATAGGCCGGGCACGTTTCCGGCAGGCATCCAGCAGGGCATCCATTCGCGACATGCCATGATCCCGCCGCGCAACGATGGTATACTCGACCAGCAATATGGAATTCTTGGTGGCAATGCCCATTAGCATGATCAGCCCGATCAAGGACGGCATGGAAAACGCTTTACCAGTCAATAGCAGCGCCACAAATCCGCCGCCAAAAGAAAGCGGCAGCGCAGCCAAGATGGTGATCGGCTGCAAGAACTCTTTGAACAGCAGTACCAGTACGATGAATATACACAGCACGCCGGTGAACATGGCGAGGCCAAAACTGGCGAAAAGCTCATTCATCATTTCGGCGTCACCAATATCGATTTGCTTTACCCCGGCGGGCAGATTGCGAATGCTCGGCAAGTTTTGCACTGCACCCGTCACATCCCCTAACGGCAGACCGGAGAGTTCGACTTCAAAATTGATATTGCGTGAGCGGTCATAACGATCAATGACCGCAGGCCCACTGGAAAGCTCCAGATCAGCCACCTGGCTCACCATCACCGATCCCGAGCGTGCTTTGCCTAATGGCACAGCGAGCCGTTCCAGTATCGAAAGATCGCTCCGTCCATCTGCGGCCAGCTTTACCACCACCGGCACCTGGCGTTGGGCGAGATTGAGCTTAGGCAAAGACCAATCGTAATCCCCTAAGGTGGCAATGCGCAGAGTCTCTGCGATAGCCGTGGTGGTGACTCCCAAATCGGCTGCACGGGCAAAATCCGTTCTTACTGCAATTTCCGGTCTTACCAGCGCGGCGCTGGAGGCGATACTACCGAGGCCGGGAATGGTTCTGAGATCACGTTCCACGTTACGGGCTGCAGTACTTAACGCCTGCGGATCGTCGCCGCTCAGTACCAGGACGTATTTCTCGCCTGATGCACCGAGGCCAACTTTTGTGCGCACGCCGGGTAGGTTTTGCAGCGCCTGCCGGATATTTTGCTCAATGACTTGCTTGCGCACGGGCCTGTCTTGACGATTAGCCAGTAGAATTGTCAACGTGGCTTTACGCACTTCGCCGCCTTGAGAGGTGGCAAGGGGATCGCCGCCGGCTGAACCGCTGCCGATGGTGGTGTAAACCGATTTCACATAAGGCACGTTTGCCACCAGTTGGCGGGCGGCTTCCGCCGAAGCCTTCGTTTGGGCAAGGCTGGCGCCTGGAGGTAATTCGACGAAAATCTGAGTCTGCGGATTGTCATCCGGCGGGATGAATCCCGTGGGTAGCAAGGGAATCAGGAGCAAGGAGCCAATGAAAAACGCCGCTGCAGCAGCTATCGTGGTCAGGCGATGCTTCAGGCACCAAGCCGCCAGTTTCATATAGTTTTGCATGATGCGCCCTTCCGGTGGGTCGGAGTAGCCACTTTCTTTCAACATGTAAGCGGCCATCATTGGCGTCAACATCCGCGCCACTACCAGCGAGGCCAGCACGGCCAGTGCTGCCGTCCAGCCGAATTGCTTGAAAAAGAGCCCTGCAATCCCGCTCATGAAGGCCGTGGGCAGAAATACCGCAACCAGAGCGAACGTGGTAGCGACCACTGCCAAACCGATTTCATCCGCCGCCTGCATGGCCGCCTGATAGGGCGTTTTCCCCATACGCAAGTGGCGCACGATATTTTCCACTTCAACGATCGCATCATCCACCAGAATGCCAACCACCAGAGATAACGCCAACAAGGTGATGCCGTTCAGGGAAAATCCCAAATACTCCATGCCCAAAAAGGCCGGAATGATTGACAGCGGCAGCGCTACGGCAGAGATGAAGGTCGCCCGCCAATCTTTTAAAAACAACCATACGACCAACACGGCCAGCAAGGCGCCTTCGTAAAGCATGGTCATGGAACCCTGGAATTCTTCCTGCACCGGAGTGACAAAATTGAACGCTTCGGTAAATTCTATATCCGGGTTGGAAAGTCGTAATTCCGCTAACGCTTTTTGCACGCCAGCGCCTACCTCCACGTCGCTGGCGCCCCGGCTACGAGTAACTTCAAACCCTACTACCGGTTTGCCGTTGAGCAAAGCCAGGGACCGAGATTCAGCCACAGTGTCATCGATCGTAGCAACTTGGTCGAGCCGGATACGGCGACCGTCTGCCAAAGAGAGTTGTAGCGGTCGCATTTCTTCAACCGAAGCAACGTTGGCTAACGTGCGCACTAGCTGCTCGCCACTGCCCAGATTGGCGCGCCCGCCAGCGCTTTCTCTTTGTATTTCGCGCAACTGGCGGGAAATATCAGCAGCTGTCGCGCCCAACGATTGTAGTTTGACCGGGTCCAGAGCAATGGTTACTTCCCGACTAACGCCGCCCACCCGATTAACCGCTCCCACACCATGCACACTGAGCAACCGTTTGGCAATTGTGTCATCTACAAACCAGGAGAGTGCTTCATCATCGCGCTGAGTGGAGGCGACAGTAATCGCCAGGATCGGGGAACCGGCCAAATCCAGTTTGGTAACGATCGGGTCGCGCAAATCAGCAGGCAGATCTGAGCGCACTTTGGAAACAGCAGAGCGCATGTCGTCCACGGCTTCCTGCACAGGTTTTTCCAGCCGGAATGTGGCAGTAATAGTGACGCTACCGTCCTGCACTTTAGTGGTGATGTGCTTTAGACCTTGCAAGGTGGCGATTGCGTTTTCGATTTTACGTGCCACCTCGGTTTCCAGTTGGGAAGGCGAGGCACCGGGTAGGGATGCTGAGACAGTCACAGTGGGCAAGTCCAGATCCGGCATATTCTGAATCTTCATCGACTGAAAACTCATGATCCCTCCGAAGCTCAGCAGCACAAACAACATCATCGCCGGAAGGGGGTTACGGATACACCAGGCAGAGATGTTCATTGCTGCACCACCCGTACAATATCGCCATCGGCCAGGAAGGAGGCACCGCTAGCTACCAGACGATCATCCGGATTGAGTCCCGAGAGAATTTCCAAACTGTCATCGGTTCTTCGGCCCAGTTGCACTTTGACCTGGGAGACCTTGGCCAGTTCCCCGTTTTGCTCGACCAGTTTGAATACATAGCTGAAGCCTTCCCGAAGAGAGAGCGCAGTCTGAGGGACCCAGCGTTTCCACCATTCGAAAGGTGCAACAATTCTGGTTGCCTTCACGACGTCTCATCGCGAGCAGCAAAATGTCATTCGTAACTGGAATTTGAGCGAATCATATTCCCGTGCTTCAGTGACGGAGCCGGGCTGGCCTATAGCGACTTGTTCAAAGAAGACTACTAGTAGTACGCATATCGGTCTTGGTCGGCATGAGGCGGCCGCCAATAATTTCCCTCACGGACTGTAACCGTCTGGGTTATGGAAGTGAGAAGGAATCGATTCGTAAGTGTCAGAAACTGGGTATCTGGACTCCCATAAGGCTGTCCTGAGAGCCAGTAGATCGAGATACCGGGCGATCATGGCCAATAACAGCACCGTCTGGGTATGAAGAAAGAAATGGTCGCCAGGAAACAGATGAAGTGAAAACCGTGCGGTCGTCTCCTCACACCATGGTTCGAGTTGATCGCGACCAACGCGAGGATCCTGAAGACCTCCGAACGCCACGATAGGACATTCCAGCGGCATGCGACGCATGCACCTGTAGGTTTCCGAGAGCGAAAAATCGGCACGCAGGGTGGGCAGCATTGACGCACTTATCTGCGGACAACGTTATCCAGCTAAAGCCATAAATTGCTTATAAGCCGGTATATTTTTATCGGTAAGTTGTCCCTTTCGAATCATATGCACCGTTTCGATTCCATCTAGGGTTGGCTTTGCTGAATGTAAGACATTGAAGCCCAACATTGGTTTGTGATTTTTTTAATCTTCCAGAATTTCTTAAAGGTCTCGATAGGAAACGGTATACTGGACATAGAAAAAAACGGCGTGGGGAATAATATTTTTTGGAAAATTACCTCTCGATTTTACAAATTTTGCGATAGAACCTACTCCTCCACATTCAACTAATTAGCAATTTCAGCCGGCTTTAATTCTTCGCTCTGAATATCAATCCCGGCATTTGCAACAACGGCTACCGAGATAATAGTTATTATCTGTTACAATCAAATTGTATCGGCCAACAACCTTCGTGATCCCTATGAAACAAACGCTTGCGACATGTGCGCTACTTCTTATTTCTTTAATGCATACAGCTCAATCTGAAGAAATTGGCTGCATCACGACGGCGTGGAAGCTGATCGGCGCAAATCATAAGGTCTGTGTACAGGCTTTTGATGACCCCAAGGTTCAGGGCGTCACCTGCCATATCAGCCAAGCTCGCACCGGAGGCATCAGCGGAACGCTGGGTGTAGCTGAAGATCCCTCTCAATTCTCAATTGCCTGTCGACAAGTGGGACCAATTACTATCAATGGTAAGCTGCCGGAGCAGGAAACTGCATTCAGTGAAGATACCTCTTTACTGTTTAAAGAAACGCGCGTGACTCGCCTGTTTGACGCTAAACGTAATACCTTGGTTTATGTCGCCATCAGCCGCAAGCTCATCGAAGGGGCCCCCGCAAACAGTATCTCCACAGTTCCGATAATGCCTTGGACTGGGCATTAGTTGTAGATATACAGTTGTCATCTTATGAAGAGGCAATATTCCACCTTCATAGTTGTCCCGGCACTGAAATGGATGCAGTGTGCACATCTGCAGGCCGCATATCTGGTCAACTAACATATCTGGAATTTATGTCTGCTCACGTGCTGCAATCGTTATGACCTCTGTTCCTTTATTGATTACCACCCCGCATCCTTGCAGCTACTTGGAGGGTGAGCAAGCGCAATCCGCATTTGTTGCTCCCTCATTTAGACTTAATACTGCCATTTATTCGCAACTTATCGCTCATGGTTTCAGACGTAGTGGTGATGACGTTTACAGCCCTTATTGTGCGCAGTGTTCACAATGCGTTCCGGTGCGATTACCCGTTGCACAATTTAAACCCAGTCGCAGCCAAAAGCGTTGTTTGCAAAAAAACCAGCAAACCACTGCACTAATCAAACCCGCCGTTTTCGAACAGGCCCATTATGATCTTTATCTGTGCTACCAAAATCTACGTCATGCCGGGGGTAACATGGCAAGCTCCAGCCCCGATGAGTACATTAAATTTTTAGGAAGTTCATGGTGCAATACCCAATTTATAGAATTTCATATTGCCGATGAACTTGCTGCTGTTGCAATTGTAGACTGCCTTGATAATGCTCTCTCTGCCGTTTATACCTTCTTTGACCCCAAATTTTCCAACTATAGCCCCGGCGTTTATGCTGTGCTATGGCAAATACAACATGCACAAAAACAAGGGCTGGATTGGTTGTATCTAGGTTTTTGGATTGCCGACTGTCAAAAAATGAACTACAAAAATCAATATCAGCCTCTACAAGGACTTATTGACCAACAGTGGACTTTTTTAAAAATATAACGTTAAAAAGCGCTCTGCAGATGCCTTAGCAATATATGAAATGAACAGATTGACATCAAAATGTAGTCTTTGTTATTCGTATTGCATATGAATGACTGTAAAAACTGAGTCCAATATTTATCACTTTTCATTTTTAGCGAGTTTGATATAACAAATATCCATGGAACCCAATGACTCTTTCGTCATGACGAATTCAATTTAGAACAATCACTTAATGGCACCAATCATTCGATTCGATCAAGTATCGGTCACTACCCAAGAAAAAACGATCCTATCCAATATCAGCTTTGCGCTATTTTCAGGAGAAAAAGCTGTGTTATATGGTAAATCCGGCTCAGGTAAAAGTAGTGTACTGAGGACCTTGCTGGGACTCCACCCTCTAACACTAGGCACGGTTTACTTTCAGGAAAAACCGCTAACTCCAACATCCGTTCAGACCATTCGAAGCTGCACCGCTTACATAGGGCAAGAACCAATGTTGGGTGCTAATAGTGTGCGGGAAGCGCTGCTACTGCCTTTTCAATTTAAAACGCATCGCGATCATCGACCTACACAAGCTCAACTTATTGAGGTGTTGCAACGACTGCGACTGCCTGAAGACATTTTAAATAGGGACAGCAGCCGCATTTCCGGAGGAGAAAAACAGCGTATTGCGCTGGCTCGTGGGCTGTTGTTGGGCAAAAAACTGTATCTGCTGGACGAGGTAACCAGCGCACTGGATGCGGAAAGCAAACAAGCCGTGTTCGATGTTTTCTCCGATCCACATCTGACTGTTCTTTCGGTAGCTCACGACCCCGAGTGGTTGGAACGCTGTGGTATTATTTTTGAACTTGAAGCAGGTCGATTGATCCAGGTAAAGCGCAATGAAAACACTTGATATTGAGTTGCCGCAGATGGCGCTTCTCTACGGCCTCAGTTTGCTACCTTGGTTACTGCTCTGGCTGATTGGTCTGCGCTTGAGTCGGGATATTGGTATCAGCATTCTGCGTATGAGTATCCAGTTAGCACTGGTTGGCATTTATTTAAAAACGCTATTCAATCTTAACAATCCCTGGCTCAACGGCTTATGGATTTTGGTGATGCTGATGGTCGCCGATTTAAGTATTCTGCGCCGCGCCGGACTGAAAGCGCGTTATTTTATCCTGACCACCTTTATCGCCATTGCATCCAGCATACTGCTCTCCACCGCCTATCTGGTGATTCTGGTCATCCAGCCGACTCACTTTTACGATGCCCGTTATATTGTTCCTTTGGCTGGAATGATCCTCGGCAATTGCCTGCAAGGAAACGTCATCGCGTTGGAACGCTTCTATTCGGCGCTACGAAAGAACGAAAACGAATACACGACCTTCTTAATGCTGGGCGCGACACGCTGGGAAGCCGTGCGTCCGTATTTTCGTGATGCCGTCAAAGCCGCTATCAATCCGACCATCGCCGGCATGGCTACAATGGGACTGGTATCCCTGCCCGGCATGATGACCGGTCAAATTCTCGGTGGCAGCGAACCGTGGCTGGCTGTGAAATATCAAATCGCTATCATGATCTGCATTTTCACCAGTACCACTATCGCCTGCATCATCAACTTGAAACTCAGCCTGAATATTGCATTCAACGCGTTTGATGTGCTGAAGGAGGAAGTAATTGAGAAGCCTTGATTTGGTTCGATACCTAGTCTTCAGTCCTTTTAAATTTTGCTAAACAGCATTGTCCGATAGGTTACTGATTTCACCGGTGGTGAAAAGTATGGAAAATTCGCCCATTTTCGTTTTGCCAGAAAAGAGCGTCAAAATTTTCCAGCGGTCTTTGTTATCTGATTGTTATTAAAATACCCACTGTCGCATTTAACTTAAAAACTGACGTTGATAGTGGTAAATTTTGGACTTGTGACGGTATTAAAAATAAGTTGCAACTGAATCTGTCATTGACCGGCTGAATTTAACCCATTGCGGACGGACAGCGAGATAATGCAATAATCATTTTGAATAGTGATAACGCAAAGTTCAGGGACACACTTTAGCGGGTTCCTGGAACGACAAGTTATGCGAATGGCCGCAGCACTGAGTGCATTCAACCATGCGGAACCAAATACGACGCATATGCGGGAACCTCCCTGGCAACTGAATATATATCTCGTGCTTCACTGTATTTTGCGTGAACAGCTCCGATATTGCTAATACCAACGCGTTTCATGGCCAGCTTGCACCTGGAAATATGGAAGAATTGAGTAACGACAATCGCCGACTTACTGCTGGATTCTCCCATATAGCGCCCAAGATTTTTGGCTGTATCTAGTGTGGTGTAGCCTTTTGAATCCTGCACGATGTCCTCTTTATGAACACCTTTAGAGATGAGGTAGCGTGACATAGCAACTGCCTCATCAACCCCTTCTTTCCCAATCGCACCACTTACAAAAATACGTTTGGAGACCCCAGACTGATAGAGATCAAGAGCTAAATCTAGCCTTGCTTTGAGTCTCGCGCTAAGAGAGCCATCTGAATTTACGGTATTACCAGGAACAACAATGACATATGCCTTAAACACTTCATCAGTGACGCCATCAATGACTATTGCAAGTACTGAAAAAGCACAAAGACCTAAATGCTATGGAAAGCCAAAACGCTCCATGCTTGTCTCACAGTGCCTCCCTTTTACATAACATATAAGTTTAGCGGACGACAGTAAGGTTAAAATTGTCATCGCCCCATCTTCTTCTAAAATTGAACTATAGAGAGCTTTCAGAATTTTCGCATATTCTTTTTCGGCCTCTAGCCAATCGTTCAATTCTTTGGCGAGTTCAAATTCCCTAGCTATTGCTCTGTAATAAATAGCTTCTAAAATCTATCGATGGCGATTTATAGCCTTTAATTCATTCTTTAGGATTGACGCGTCTTTTTCCAAGATCTTCGGAGATTTTGCAATGTTTCAATTCGTTCTTCCAATGGCGGATGACTCATAAACAAACTTTTCACGCCACCGCCATTAATGCCAAAGGCAGTCAGTTGTCCGGGCAGATCCTGTGGCTCATGTTCACGTTGCAAGGCGCGAAGAGCGCTGATCATTTTTTCCCTTCCGGCTAAACTTGCCCCCCCTGCATCGGCTTTGAATTCCCTGTAACGGGAAAACCACATGACCAGCATGGAGGCCAGAAAACCCAGGGCAATTTGTGCAATCATTTGGGTAACGTAATAACCCATGCCATGGTCCCGTTCGTTTTGAAGGATAACGCGATCAACAACATGACCTATGATGGTGGCAAAAAAGTACACGAAAGTGTTGACCACGCCCTGCATCAAAGCCATCGTAACCATGTCTCCGTTAGCCACATGAGTGATTTCATGACCGACAACGGCTTCAACTTCATCGGCATTCATGTTATGCAGCAAACCGGTACTGACCGCTACCAGCGCACTGTTTCTGCTCATGCCGGTAGCAAAGGCATTGGATTCCGGAGTCTGAAAAATGCCGACTTCAGGCATCCCGATTCCCACCTGTTTGGCCTGTTTGGCCACGATATTGAACAGCCATTGCTCAGTCTGGTTTTGCGGATTGTTTATTACCTGAACATTCATGGCATGCTTTGCGGACCATTTTGACATAGCCAGAGAAATGAATGAGCCCGACATGCCAATCACAGCTGACATGGTTAAAAGGGCGTTAAGATCCAAATTAACGCCCTGAGCATCGAGAATGCCGCTTAAGCCTAAAAGGCTAAAGACAACGCTGATCACGATCATTACTGCAATGTTGGTCGCTAGAAAGAGAAAAATACGCATCATAATTAGGCTTGTTATATCAAAATTGAAGTTGTCAGGGTTTTTCGCAAATATTCATAAAGCGTAAAGCTGCACTTATCTGCGGACAAAGTTATCCAGCTAATGCCATAAATTGCTTATAAGAAGATATATTTTCATCGGTAAGTTGCTCCTTTCGAATCATATCAGACGCTTCGATTCCATCTATGGTTGCCTTTACTGAATGAAAGGCACTGAAGCCCATCATTGGTTTTGTGATTTCCTTAATCTTCCAGAATTTCTTCAAGGTCTCGATGGGAAACGGCATACTGGACATAGAAAAAACGGCGTGAAGAATAATATCTTTTGGAAAGTGAGCGCCTTTAAAACCGATCATCGGTCATTTAATTCCTAAAATGGTGAACCACATCTCAGTTTTACAATTGATTTTATGTTCGCAGTGTTTTTTTGTCTACATAATTTGTCTTTTTTCGTGTAATGGCATTGTTGAAGTTACAGCTTTTACATAATCCCAATATCTACCCTATTCCATAACGACACCGACACGATAACCCAGAGACTTCTCTGAATACACCGTAATTTCCGGCAAAAATATTTTAGGATCTCCGAACAAATGTTTGACTGTAGCCCATGCTTTGCGAGAAGCCGCTAATCGGATTACACGCCACCCCATACGCCCAACAATTATCAATCGTACCGCGTCTGTTAAAGACCATGAAAATCGTTTGTGACCTGTTCGATCTTTTCTGCTAATTACTGCTCTGAAATCATGCTAGGGGGCTTTCCTTATGCTGGAGATAATACATTGAGTATGTAGAAAGCTAAGCTACTAAGTTTAAATTCTGCATATGGCTTTAACTTAACTCCAACTTTAGAGACAATAAAAATGAAAATAACAATTGTTAAATTGGCACTAATGGGGTCATTAGCGGTTACCTCTAACATCGCTTTAGCAGACTCAGAAAATTCTGCAAGATCACGTTGCGAAGGCATACTAAAGAGGACCCCGATATCCGGACAATGATTTAAGATGGTAGCCTGCGATAAAAAGGAGCAGGTTGTGAGTGAAAAAAAGCGTAAGATTTTTACCGGCACGCAAAAAGCCAAGGTTGCTTTGGAAGCGGTCAAAGGGACTAAAACCGTCAATGAGATCGCCCAGGAATTTGGTGTACGTCCGACCCAAGTGAATCAATGGAAAAAAGAGTTTCTGGCGAATGCTGGTAGCTTGTTCGAAGGCAAGCGTGGGCCAAAACCGGTTGATGCCCAAAGTGACCCGGACCGACTTTACGCCAAGATAGGACAGTTGAATATGGAATTGGACTGGCTTAAAAAAAAGTCTGGGATCAGCCGGTAGAGGAACGGCAGGCCTGGATAGCACCGGATGAAGTGCTCGCGCTATCCACGCAATGCCAGCTGCTCGCGGTCACACGCTCGGTTGTCTATGCCCAGAGAAAGCGATTACACAAAGACCTTAGCGAGCTTGATCTTGTGTTGTTGCAACTGCTTGATGAAGAGTACA
>JBAZTN010000012.1:0-34024 GCA_041661895.1 Methylobacter sp.
GTTTTGACTGTTCCACATATTTCCGCATGAAATCCCTCAACAGCAATGATGCCGGACGGTCGTTCTTCTGCGCTTCCTTAACGAACGCATTCTTTAACTCGGCATCTACCCGGAATGTGAAAGTCGTCTCTTTATTTGCCACGGCAGTTACTCCACAAAAAACACGCGATTAAGGTAATCATCAGCTAACCGGCGCTCGTCGCTGCCGTTGCTGCTGTAGCCATCAGCTCTTGGATTCGCAACGTAATTAATGATTTCGGCCGCATCGGCCACAAACGCCCTCAAAACTTGTTCTGGCGTAGTATTCAATCGGTCGCAAAGATCGAAAAATTCAGGCGGAACCGCAATAGTGACCTCTTCGGTATCGTCTTCTATAAATGCACCATATTCGCCTGGTACAATACAAACTGGCGCAGTCCATCTATCCCCCTTACTGTCATTTTTCCAGCCAATTCGGTCACTATGGTCTAGCTCGTAAACTCTGCGCAAGCTTTGATCCTGATAGGCCACAAATCTCCAATAATCACTTTCAGGTACCAACTGAACGATGCCGGTTTTCCCAATCAGTACACTTAGACAATCTTTGCTATTCGGAAACGTGGGAAGGTCCAGGGTATCGCCCTGATGCTCTACTATCAATCGGCCTTCTGTAACAATACGCAAAATCGCATCGTAGTAAGTAGTCGGCATTTTCAGCTCCGTCGTATTGTTATGTTGCACGTATTTTGTAGTTACATTTAATGCACGTCAATAGCTTTAACGTTTTTTTGCATACCCCCTCTCACTACCTATGCGGTGCAGAGAGTGTAAATATTTCCGAGTAACCACTTATTTTCAACCTAGTGAAATTGCCCGAAGGAGATATGAAAATGAGCAATATCATCAAAACATCCCGCCCAACACATCAGGCACAGTAACCTCTTTGCCGCTCCCGCCGAAGCTCAACTCCACCACCGCATCCCCAGGCCGCAACCAAAACTGAACCACCACCTCGCCCCGAATCGCTGTCAGATTCAGATATTCATGCAAATCTTTCGCTTTAGCGTAATACATCACCCCAATGCTTCCATTACAATCCACCGAATCATTCCTCGGGCTATTAACCTTCGTGCTAACCGGCCAAACGGCCATGCCTGCCGGGTATGGTTTCAGCATATTTGCAGGACTTGCGCGTCCTTGGCCTCCGTTTCAAGCCAAGCATCCCAATCGCCAGGCGCAAGAATAACCGGCATACGCTCAAGGATCGGCCGCATCAGTTCGTTCGCATCCGTCGCGATGATGGAACAGGATTCCAATTCTTCGCCACCGCTCCCATAATCCGGCAAACGCCATCGGCTCGCGATCCCATAGTGCGATAAACCAGGGTTGCTTAACCTTTGAATTCAGTATGGCCTGCCATTCGTAAAACGCATCTGCCGGAATCAGGCAGCGGCGATGCCTAAAGGCATTGCGGAATGCGGGTTTGGTGGCCACCGTTTCGGCCCTGGCATTGATGGTGCTGTAGCCGATTTTTATATCCTTCGCCCAATGCGGGATCAAACCCCAACGGGCCAGCGCAAAACGCCTTCTTCCCTCTTCCTCCCGCACAATGGCTATTTTTGCCCATCCCCTCGAAAAGGTAAAAATAGCCAAACCTGTCCATTAAATGATCGTTTGTTGGACAACGAATAGCAGCAATGGGGCGTTGGCTGACGGTGACACTAACGCTATTTTTAGCGTGCATTTAACATAACGCCCAAAGGCGAAACAAAAAATTTTAGCGGCTAAAATTATTTGTCGAACAAATCTGTGTGCTTGCCAGTTTAAAAACTTTGAAAATTTGCCCGTAAAGAGCCTCAAAATTTACTATGCGGTGTTTATGTTATTGGGCCCACCCACGTACTCACGTACCGTGAAAATCAGACTACCCAAAGAAATAGATCGGGCAATCAAAGACTGTATAGAACGGGCGATATGTAAAGTACGGTAAAAATATTGCTCGAGTGCTTTCGACCAAGGCTGTGTGAAAAATTAGAGACTTTTTTACAAGTAAATGCAGCACCGTACTATTCTTACCCGACTTTATATCTGTGGGAAATGCTGGATCAAAATCTAATCTTTTAAATCTGCTCCATACACTCCACCGAATCATTTCTAGGACTATTGACCTTCGTGCTAACCGGCCATGCCGCCATTCCTTCTGCCGGGTAAGGTTTCAGCAAGATTTGCAAACTTCCCGCATCCTTGGCGTCCGTTTCAAGCCAAGCGTCCCAATCCTCGGGGGCCAAAATAACCGGCATCCGGTCATGGATCGGCCGCATGATCTTGTTCGCATCCGTGACGATGATGGAACAGGATTCCAATTCTTCGCCTTCCGGACTCCGCCACCGCTCCCATAACCCGGCAAACGCCATCGGCTCGCGGTCCTGCAGCGCGATAAACCACGGTTGCTTGGTTTTAGAGTCCGGTACGACTTGCCATTCGAAATAGCCGTCCGCCGGAATCATGCAGCGCCGATGCTTATAGGCATTGCGGAACGCCGGTTTTTCGGCCACAGTCTCGGCTCGTGCGTTGATCGTGTGATAGCCGATCTTCATATCCTTCGCCCAATGCGGGATCAGGCCCCAACGTGCCAACGCAAAGCGCCTTTTTCCCTCTTCCTCCCGCACAATGGGAATATTTTGCGTCGGCGCTATGTTATAGCGCGGGCGCAGCTCTGGAAGCGCTTCGGCCTCAAAACGCCGGGCTAAGGTAAAAGGATCGCTATAAAGCGCGAATCGGCCACACATAAAAACCCATGAACTGACTCGTCACCAATACACACCCAGCAACAAAAACACCCCAACCACTGCAAACTTCACTGTCCACATCTCCATCGAACACCTGCCATAGTTATGGCGCATTATCGCTTCAATTTTATTAGCACCAACCTGGTCCCGCATGTGAATTCTTTTTGGCATGATGGTTCTCCTCTTTATTTTGACGATAACGAACGATAACTGCGCATTTGCCCGACTAACACGCCCTGGATTTTAACCTGCTCAGGACGGTATGACAGCGCTGTCATGTTGGCATTGGCTGGAATCAGCAATACTTGCTCTGCTGTCTGCTCAATGTATTTCAGGGTTGCTTCGAAGTTTTCGATCAAGGCGACCACTATCTCCCCGTTACTTGCGTAATCACGTTGTTCGATGACCACCCAATCGCGATCAAAAATACCAGCCTCGATCATTGAGTCGCCTTTAACCTGCAATACATAGCAAGGCTTATCGGTTTTCAGCGCATTCGGTACGGTCATGTAGCTGTCTGTTTCCAAGGCTTCAATCGGCTTGCCAGCGGCGATTGATCCGACAAAGGGTAAATCCTGTTCAGAAACAGAATCGTCTCGCTGTGCTTGAGCAGTAAGGCGGACACCTCCGTGTTTATTGCCCGTAAAGGGCTCCACCAGACCCGCTTCAATTAAAGCCATGATGTGCTTGTACATCGACCCACGAGAGGCCATGCCCAGCGCCATGCAGAGTTCGTTCAGACTCGGCGGACAAGCAAAACGTTCATGGTTATCGCGGAGAAAATTGAAAATTTCCCGTTGCCGCCTGGTTAATATGCCCATTAATTGTTGCCTCTCGCCTCGCTTTAAATTTTTTGTAAGCTTAACAAAAAAATACTAGAATGCAACAAAAAAGAGAACAAAAAGAAAACAACTAATGTATTCTTTTATACCCTCCCCTCCTCCATAAATGCCAAACACTATGTCTACGACTTCTTTTACTCTGCTCTGGCCTAGTCCACTACCCAGTACGATGCCCCTGCCTTTATTCAGCGGAAAGGTTTCGGCCGGATTTCCATCGCCTGCCGATGATTACGTCGAGAAAACCCTGGATCTGAACGAATTGCTGGTACAAAAACCTGCGGCCACGTTCTTTGTTCGCGCTCAAGGTGAATCCATGCTAGGCGCTGGCATCCATCCCAACGATATTCTGGTCGTGGATCGCTCCATTGAGCCGGTGCCGGGAAAGACCGTCATTTGCGCATTGAACGGTGAACTGACTGTTAAACGCCTGGAGCGCGATAACGAGCAATGGCAGTTAAAAGCAGAAAACCCCGCCTATCCCGATATTGCCATCTACGAAGAGCTTGAAATGGTAATCTGGGGCGTAGTGACTAATGTCATCCATCCACTGTAATGCAGCCCCTCCTCGCCCTGGTTGATTGTAATAATTTTTACGTTTCGTGTGAGCGTGTTTTCCGGCCTGACCTTATCGGCAAGCCGGTCGCCGTATTGAGCAACAACGATGGTTGCATCGTTGCTCGCAGCGCCGAAGTCAAAGATTTGGGTATCAAAATGGGTGTACCGGTGTTCCAGATTCAGCACTTGATCAAGCAACACAACATCCAACTTTTTTCCTCTAATTTCCCGTTATACGGCGATTTTTCGTCGAGAGTAATGTCAATATTGGAAGAATTCGCCCCCAGCCTTGAGGTGTATTCCATTGACGAGGCTTTTCTGGATTTGACCGGCGTTTGCCAACAAGACCCCATTGCCTATGGCCACCGGATCAGAAAGGCTGTTGTCCGGGCAACAGGCATTCCGGTATGCGTTGGCATGGGGCCGACTAAAACGCTCGCCAAACTGGCGAATTTCGCCGCTAAAAAGTGGAAAAAGACCGGTGGCGTACTGGATTTGTCAGACCCTGTCCGCCGGGAAAAGCTGATGCGGATCGTGCCGGTTGGCGAGGTGTGGGGCATAGGCTCGCGCACCACCGCAAAGCTGAACCAGATCGGGATCAATACTGTCTGGGACTTGGCAACCCAACCCAGCAAACGCATTCAAGCCCAGTTTAATGTTGTTGTTGCCAGAACCGTCATGGAACTGAACGGCATCCCCTGTCTGGAACTGGAAGAGATTGCGCCGGACAAACAGCAGATTGTCTGCTCCCGCAGTTTTAGTCGCCGACTGACCGAGTACCGGGAACTGTCCGCAGCTTTGGCCGAGTTTTGCAGCCTGGCCGCTGAAAAGCTCAGGAGACAGCATTCGGTGACTGGCTGCATAACGGTATTCATCAGAACCAGCCCATTCAATCCGCAGGAGCCGCAATATCAACGTGCAGCCAGCATCAAGCTCGATGCCGCCACTCAGGATACCCGCGCTATCATCGCTACGGCCAACCGCTTGCTAACGGAAATATTCAGGCAAGGTTACAACTATCAAAAATGTGGCGTGCAGCTAAGCCATATTCAGCCGGAATCAATTCCCGATCAGATGGATTTGTTCGATACGGCTGCGTTCGGTCAGGCCGAGATCGGGAAACTCATGCAAGCCGTGGACCGAATCAACCGGCGCTTTCCAAAGGGTATTTCAATCGCGGCCACCGGCTTTGATAAAACCTGGATGGCCAAAGCGGAACGAGTTTCACAACGCTATACAACGGATTGGCGGGAGTTGGTGATGGTTAGGGTAGAATAAGAAACTGTAGTCCATCGTTTTGTCTACTGTTCACTTCTTTTCGCTATCCTGTGACTCCCCCTAATTGTTAGAACCGATACCCTTCCCTGCTTTATTTGCCGCTTCGTACAAATAAGAACTTGCGCATCTAATATAAATGTCTATTTCAATGCCTGGCACACCATCACAAATCTCTATTGCCCGGTTAATGGTTTCTAGGGCTTGATTCAGTTTGAATTTAACGGCTTGTATGTCGATTTCTGTTTTTTGATTTCTTAGACTAGAATTATTGTTAACCATTCCGCTTTCCTTTAAAAAGTGTTGTGGCTAGGTGCACTCAACGATTCGCTGTCCTTAAGTGCACCGCCTTAGTTTTATTGATTTAACTATTGGGCATTATTTCTACTAATAATATTTTCTACTATACCGCCTTGGTTATATACAATTGTTAATGTGGATAGCTTTACATTTACAGGGGATTCGCCAACCATGTTCGCGAAAGGAATGAATGCTCTTGCTCCAACATCGGTTTGGCTGTATTGATATATCCAGGTATCTTTTCCACCGTCCCGCATAATGTTTTGGGTGTCGCCAAGTAAAGCGAGTACTTCATTTTTGGTGGTTTTTCCGATCTTAATCTTTTCGATTGTATCCTGATTTGTTGCGCGAATATTCCCAGAATAACTTGTGCAAGCAGCCAAGCCCGATGCTATTGCCAGTATTACAATAATCCGCGAGTACGTTCTTTTCATTTTTAGTCCTTATAGTTGATTGCAGGTTGTTGGTTTTAGTTTTCATGATCCACACCTTTTAGAAAGTTGTGGATCGTTTGTCGAGTAACCTTGAAGTGTTTGGCGATTTCGACTTGTGAGTAGCCATTATTTTTCATTGTCTTAACTATTTGTTTATCCTGATCGGTCAATGCTTATGGCCGACCGCCCTTTTTACCTTTTTTCAAGGCGGCTAACCCGGCATTAACTCGCTCGCGAATCAATCCCCGTTCGAATTCCGCAAGAGCGCAGAAAATGTGAAATGTTATCTTTCCACCTGGACTGGTTGTATCAATCGTAGTCCATTGATCTTCGCCTGCTTGATTTTTTTGTAGCACTTTTTGTTGGAATGTAGGGTTAATTATTGGAACTGACATTTCATTTATTTAACACTCCTGCATGTTTGCGCCATGCCATCATAACTTTTGGTACATAGGTTGTTTTAGTGCTTTTTGGAATATCGAGTTCAGAAACATCATTAAACGCACTATTGCGCTTCTTGATGGCTTTGGCGACACATTCATCACCACAGTTGTAGGCGGCAATCGCAAGTCGCCAATCACCATGCTTCCTGGCGCTTTCTGCGAGCATCCAGCCGGCAACATAAATGCTTGCACATTCGCTATTTCTCATTTGCTCTTCATTGACACCGTATTTTGTAAGACCGCTGACTGTTGCCGAGTTGAATTGCATTGGCCCCATGTCGTAAGTTCGGTTCTTATTCCATGCTATTGCTCCTGGCTTTCCGCCCTCCACTTCATGCACCGCAAGTATCAAGGCCCTTGGTGTACCCCATACTTTTTCTGTATAAGAAAGGCATTCATTCGCGTTTTGTTGTGCAATGGCGTGGGCCAGTGGCGTTGAACTTGCTGCAATAATGATGAACACCACGCGGATGATGTTAGTCACTGCTCCTTTGTTTATTTCATATTGCTTTACATTCATTTTGGTTTCCATAGTAGCCATTATTGGCAAAAAAGGCGGCGCACAATCAGAAAACAGTCACCAGCATACTTGGTGTGCATGAATTGACCTTGGCAAGACAACCAGGTGAATTGGCAAGGTGCGCGAAGAAGTTATTGACACGTGACTCGCGCTTGAATCCCGTTCCCCGCCGCTGACCCATTCCACAACGAGCAAATCCAAAAATTCCCTGATGGATAACTAGAGAAGATGTTCGTGTTTGCAGGCCCGTTACCGAACAGTGAACATCCACCAGTTACAAGTGCCGTGGTGCCAGGACAAGCGGCGGATGTTGAAACGGCACATCCTCCTGCACACATAGCGGAATTACTTATTGCCGTCACAAAAGACGCCGGGTTAAATTGTTTTCCCCACACCCCAGATTGACAAGAAAGCAACAAGCCGGTCGAATTCCTTGCCAACAAACCGTTTGGAGAGCAGGCAGTGTTTTCTACTACAACATCGTTGAGCTGCGCTTTACCGGCTGTCATAGTTCCTGTTACAGTCGATGCAGCCGCTGACATGGTACCTGGTATAGTCAGGTTCCCGTTCTGATCCACAGCAAGAGCCGTCCAGCTAGCCCCGTTCCACATAAACGCCCTAGCTGTATTTGTAGCCATACGAACCGTGCCAACTGGATCGGTAAGCGGCAAAGCCGCGAAGGTCGCAACAGGGTTTTTCCAAAAGCTCGATCCTGGCTTTCTCCACCTCCCGTTTTGGCAACTCAATACAGCGCCGTTAGCATCAGCCGCTATGCGACCATAGGTTGTTGCGTCACCCACAATACATAGTGTGTCACTCGTGTTTTCCGTTGCAATCGCCTTCATGTTGATAGGCGTGTACATTGTGTTGAGTTCTGGATGACCGGGAACAGCATGGCGACGTAGGTAGTCCGACACAAGTTGTCCATTATTGAAATACAACATACCAACAAGATGCCCCGCACCAGGTTGGGTGTTGTATGTCAGCGGCATTAACCATCCCGCGTATGGACCTTGTGCTACCGTTGGGTTGGCGACGGCTATGTAGCCGCCGCTTGCTCCAACTTTTGTGGCGACGACGGGCGCTTCCTCGTCTGGTATTGCGGTTCCGCCCATTGTTATTGAAATGGCTTGCAGATTGCCGGGGACTGGTTGCAAAACTTCAATTTGTACGGTTTGGCCGTAGGGATTCTTCCCACGGAAAGCCGACGATAGGTAATTAGTGGTTTTTAGCATCTGTACAGTGATTACAACCGGCGTTGTTGCCGTTGCTGCGGCTTGTATTACGGCGGCATTATCTTGAACGTATCTACTAGATGCGTCCATGACTTGCTTGAAGTGTTGAGCCGTGATTGTGCCTTTATTTTGCTTATTGGCGTCACCCGCCATGCGGGCCAAGCCAATAAACGATGCCGACAATATGGTCATTGCCGCTAGAACTTCGAGTAGCCCTATCCCTCTTTGTTTTTTCATAGGTATCCCTATTTGTCAATTATTGCGAGGATTGCGCCTTCTGGCACATAGTTCGGCGCTGGTGAAATAACGCCGAGCGCAGTTGATACCCAATTACCACTTTTGGCGTAACCCACCAGATAATTTGCAGCGGCAACGAATGACTCGTTTGAAAGCGTTGATGCTCCGATCATGCCTATGTCGCTTCCCCCATAAACTACGATTTTTTTTGCCGTGATTTTGTTCGTCCACGTCCCCATTTTTTGATAGCCCGGCGGTAGGCCAGGTAGTGATGCGTCAGGTACGATACCAACATACGCCGGATTTTTTTCCGTATACGTCAGAACAGCACCTCTATACGCTAGAAAGTTATCGAGAGAGATAACTTTTTTAGTCACAGTAAGCGGTTCCGCAGTCGTTACCGATTGAAAGTATCCACTTGCGATAGGTATAGTGGCAATTAGAACAACAAGGAATGTTAGTGCATTCATTATTTTTTCTCGCGTGGCATAAAAAGCATTAGAGTCTTTTGCTGTGCTATTTCCGTTTCCAGGGTGTGTAGTTGCTGTTCGCGTATTTTTGCCCTTATCCCATCGGTCGCAAAGAGGGTATCGGCGTATAGTTGCAGCTTTTCGCTACCTTCAGCCCATTCTAGCCGCTGGTGAATCACACAGGTTAGCGCGGCGGCCAGTTGTAGACAAGCGGCCAAACCGATAGTCTCAGTCGCGAATGCAACCAGTCTTTCGATTGCTTCTTTGATTCCGAAACTATGCAGTGTAATGACTATTAAATGCCCGCTTAAAGCAGCCCTAATGGCTTCGGCTGCGGCTTTGCCATCGCGGATCTCGCCGTACATAACAATGTCGGGTGAGCCGAAGCGCAAAACAGACGCACCAGCTGAGGCTACGCCGCCTATTTCCGATATGTCGGCGCATTGGTAGCACCGTCCACGCCCTTCCGGGCCATAAAATCCCTGGAGTGGCAGTTCTGGCGGGTCTTCTATGGTGACGGCCAGCCCGCCATGTTGCGTTAGTCGCTCCACGATAATTGCGCCGGCGCTGGTGGTTTTTCCAGAACAGGTCATGCCGCAAATTATTACTAGCCCGTGCTGTATTCCATCGGGCGGCGGAGCGTTGGCAACAAGGCGCTTAGTTAACGCCGGATGATACCCAAGCTTCGCCAGTTTTGGCACTTCCAACATAGGGCGACGGAGGGCAAAGACCAGGCCCCCAACAGTATGCATTCGAGAAGATCGATAAGTAACGCCTTTATATTCTATTCGGCTGTCCTGTAATGCTGTTTCGCTGCACAGTTCGTAAAGCATCTTGGCATCGTCCAGGGCGACTTCAGGAACGGGTTTGAATTCCCCGCTCCCCCCGATTTTATGAAATGCTCCTCCTTCACTCAGTAGCAAATCGGTGAAATAAATTGCGTTTAATCCGTCGCCTGAATACATTTGTTGCGCCTGATCCATGTTGTTTTTGTTTCGCTGTAGAGTTTAGTTACTTGTGAATAACACTGTGTTACTACCAGTTTTGCAAGCGGCATTCGCCAATGCTGTTGTGACAGGCAGGGTTTGGGCCGTTCCGTTCACAGAAACGCCAAGCCACTCAGAGTTAATGGTTGCAAGTTTTGAACAGCTTGAATCTGGAACACCAGCCCAAGAGATAGTGAACGTTCCGCTCGCGCCTGTAATGACTACCGGGCCATTCCAGCCATTCGTTACAACTGCGCCGTTTACCTTTAGATCAGATGGAAGTAAATTCGGGTCAGTAATGACTCCAGTCCCATAACTGCTTTGGCCGCTGTAAGCGCCACGATATTTAATCTGTGCGGCTAAAATCTGGCTTGCGGCGGCGGATTCCTTGCTGCCACTTGATGACATTTTCCACAATCCAACTGCGCCGAGTACGATAATCAAAGAGATTATGATAAACGACAGTGCTTCCAAAAGGCTTGCTCCGGCCTGTCCGAATCTGCTTTTGTTGATAGTGCGTGGTGTATTTTTTGTATTCATTTTCATGGTATTTTCTTTTTAAGTTGTGGTTAGTTGAATTGTTGCAAGGTTGCGCCGAGCTGTGTTTTCGTTGTTTTCCTTTTTCGTGGTCTCCATTTTAATTTGTGGTTGATGTTGTGATTAGTTGATTTGTTGCAAGACCGCGCCGAGCTGGGTTTGTATATCCATGACGCCAGTAACCAGCCATCCTATTACTGTTGCCATGAGTAGGAATGCGATTCCTTGCAGTATGACCGCCTGTTCCTTAATCGACTCTATTCCCTCTTCCGTCCACTCTTGGCCATAGTTGAAGAGAATTTGGTCAAAGTTGGGAAGGGCTGAATAGGTGATTAGATCGTCAATGATGTCCCGATCTGGAAACTGGTATCGGGTTGCTTCTAGCGCGTCACCAAAGGAACGGCCCTTGCGACTTTCAATTAGGATTGCGTTCAACCGGATTGACAGATATGGCGAGGCGTATTTGTTAGCTTGAATTATGGCGTCCTCAAGCTTTATGCCGGCCCTAAGAAGAGATGACAAGGAAACCAGGAATCCAGAACCAATAACCAGACGATAAAGCGACCAGGGTGGTATTTTATCGAGGTGAACTCTGAATCTGTCCTCACCAAAAGTGCGGGGCAAGGTATAAATGACTCCGCCGATGATCCCGATAACTGTGAGTATGCAGAGCCAAAACCAGGGTGTCTGCACGAAGTCCGAAAACCAGTACAGACTAGCCGCTGTTCCTGTGAATTGGTCGGCGCTGGCCATCGCCGTCATTTCCGGTAAGAACCCCGTTCCGATATAGTATAAAACGCCAATCGTGGCGATCAGAAGTACCGTTGGATATGACAAGGCGTTGAGGACTGCCTTTTTCATTTCCTTGACGCCGCTAAGTGATTCTGCGGCTTGTCTAAGTGCAGGCCCAATATTTCCCGATTTCTCGCCTGCCCCTATCACCATACACTCCAATGGATCAGACCAGGGAGTAAGCGCATGTGCCAGCCCTTCGCCGCGATCAAGGGCATGTCGCACGTCAGCCAGGATTATTGTCATTGTTTCGGTTTCGCCGCGTTTTGCGGCACGGCCATACAAGTCTTGTATGACAACCCTAAGTTTGACTCCGTTATCCAATTGAGCCGCAACCTTACGATATAATCTCGATCTGGTTTTTGCATCAAATGTGAATTTGGCCCATTTTCTTAGTGCTGGTTTTGCATAATGTTCAAAACGAGTTAGCATGATGTTTATACCTTTTCAACATAAATCGGGTCTAACACGTCCTCGACCGCTCGCGGATCAAGGATGCCTTGCTGTATTTTTTCGATGGCATGCATCATCATTGTGGTGCCGCCACTTTCTAACCAAGCCGCGCGAGCTTGAGGCCATTTCTTTTCCAACATTAAGTCCATTGTTTTATTGCCGTAGGTGTTTTCGAAGATTTCAACAACCACCGTTCGACCTTTTGTGCCAGGATTAGAGTTATCGCAGTAATCGCACCCTTCGCCTTTGAAAAAGATATTTTCACTATGTCCTTTGACGATAGCTTTCATCCGTTCGGCCAAGCCGCTCCGTTGTAGGTATTGACTTAGCACTGGATACTCTCCTGCTTTCTGGTATGGAATTCGGCAATGTGGACAAAGTTGCTTAACCAGGCGTTGCGAGAAAACGCCGCGAAATATGCTAGGTTCCGTAAGTAGGGCCAGGTCAACATCAAGTGTTGCTAGTCGTGGGATTGCGCCAAGGGCGGTGTTCGCGTGCAACGTAGTCCAGACACGATGACCAGTCATTGATGCGTTGAGTGCCAACATTGCTGTAGCGGCGTCGCGTACTTCACCTATCATGATGCAGTCAGGGTCAAGACGCATACTACCCCGGACTACGGCATTGAAAGCTTTTGATCTGTCTTCTGCGCTATCCACGTTTGTCACGGGTATCTGATTAATACCAGGCATTGTCTGTTCTGGCGGATCTTCGATAGTAAGAATATGTATGCGACCATCGTAGTCCCGCTCTAGTTGTGTTAGGACGGTTTTCAGCGTTGTGCTTTTTCCGCTTCCGGTCGGCCCGACAACTATGTTTATGCCTGTTGAGTGCCGCGTCATGTTCTCAATAGTCGCAATCTGCTCAGGTTTGTAGCCGAGGTCGTCTAGCGTACCAATGCCGGTATCGTACAGAAGCCGCAGCGCCATTAAACTACCAACGTCACCGTGGTCGCCTTGAATGGGCGTCGTGGCAATCCGTATGCCGCTAACTTTTTCACGGATGGATGAATGGAGTTCTTTGCTGGGGACGCGACCATCTTGCTGTTGGCTTGGGGTGTAGGTAGTGTCAGCCGCATCCGTTAATGACGTATAAATGGCCGAGCATAGTAGTTCGCCATCTTCCCTGGTTAATGAGCTTGAGGCCATTACCATTAAGTCGCCATTCACCCGGTACTTAATAGTTGTACTCTTCCCTTTTATGATGATGTGTATATCCGAGGCATTGGCGCTTACGGCTGCGGTAGTTATCTCATGGAATGTTTGCTTAGCTTGTGAGTTTTTACTATCCGAGTCTGTTTTGACAAAGGTGCTGTTGATCCGGTTGATTACTTCGACACTCACCAGCTCTTTGTTGATTTTTATCCGGTGTCGCTTGCAGTAAACTTCGAATGATGCCACGCCCGCATCGGCCGCATACGCTTCAGCAACATAAAGCACAGCGTTTTTGTAGGCCACGATTCCTTTGTCCCGTAGTGTTTGAAGTTGATGATTGGAGTCAAGCACTTCACTAGCGTCAGAAAGTAAATGTATCTGACGGGCGTTACTGGACGGCATAAACTTCTCCATCCATGTGCCATTTCCAATCGGCATTGTCTTTAGTTGCCGAAATACGTTTAATTATCAGCCCTGGAACGCGAGCCAGTTCTATCAAGCCAAAAATGGGGTACGAGCTATCGAAGGTAACATTTTCGAGCGTCCACGGCGGAGGCGGTGGAGCTTCGTTTCCTGGTAGGGGTTGCAGCAGTGGAGCGGGCGTAAATACGACCTTCAAAACATGATTTTCCGCATAATCCATAATTGCGGCTTTTGCTGTCATGCCGCGTGATGCTGGGCGGCTGCCGTTGGCTTGCATTGCTATTGGCGTAATATGTGCAGCTTGGTTTCCGGCTGCGGAGAATGAGCTACCAGGAACGGTGTTCATAAATTGCACGACACTTGCCATCGGCGCTTTGTTATAACTAGCAGTGGTTTGGTGGCTTTCACAGCCCCACTCCTTTAATTCCCAGCCGACGATGGAATGTTTTACGGCTTGAAACTCGTCTTCACAGGTATTTAAGAATCGCTCAACAGGAACTGATTTTGTCCACGGCGGCAAGATGGCCTGTGCTGAGGCTCTTTCTTGAATCAATCGCCGGATTTCCTCTTGCCGTTTCTGTTCCTGCTCTTCTTGCCAATTTGTATATACGAGCCAAGCCACAGTCAATACGGCAACTGCGCTTAACAGGTAAAGTATTCTGCGGATTGGTAGATGTTCGAGTTTGAATTCCAGTGCTTTGATTTTTGGCGCACGACGTTTTGTGAGCATTTCCGCTAACGTCGAATGTATAACGGTCGAGCCAGGGTAATTGAGTCCTTCTGGAACTGTCACATACTGCCACCCGCCAACCGATAAGGTCTGCTCGAATTCCATTTTTATTTCGTCTAACTCGCCCACGATGTCCGAGGTGGCAAGAATATGATCGTTTTGAATGGCAATGAAATAGTATTGGCCGGAATCGTCCGGCATTTTAAACATGCCTAGCCAGGAACCCGTATGAATTTCAGCCAAGCCGCCTGCGAGCGATCTAACGTTATTCATACCCGCTAATTCGGCTCTGGTTATATAACCAGCTTGTAGGGGATTGCGTACCGAGGGTACGCATTTCATATCCGCGCCCGCCTCTCTTCCGACCCGGATGATTTCTTTGTTTACCTGGATAGTCGTAGTGAGATTTTGCCAATACAGTCCGGTAGCCAGTTTTTGGCCGTGTATGTTGATAATTCGAGCTGTTGTTGGTGCGTTTTGCTCTACTGTTGTCATTTTGCGCGATCCGCTATTTTATAATGGACTTTGTGGCTGATTAGCCATAGGGGCCTGCATCATGGGCATTTGCATCATGGGGGCCTGGTTCATTTGTTGCGGCTGTGCAGCTTGCGTTGTCGAGGATAGCGACAGCACTTTTTCTGTATCCCCATTTTTAATCCGAACAGTGGACTCCGATATTGAGATAACTTTCCAGCGTCCATTTATATCGGTGCCACGTTTAACGGTGAGTTCAGCGCCACGGTAGTAGATCACCGCTTGATATGACCGCCCTACTCCGTAAATTGCGCGGATGCCAATTTCAGTATCGGTGTCGGTTGCGTCTATTGCTGAACTGTTTTGTTTCGTTGCATTCGTTCTGTATTTTGATAATGATTCTTTTAGTTTGGCTTTACGTTCTTCTTGTTCCAGCATTGCTATATCTTTCTGGATGGTTTCCATGTCTTTGGCGAATTTACTATCTTGTGGCGCATCAGTTCCTTGTTGCGTCTGAATATTCGCCGGCAAGCTTGGTAAAGCCTGATTCGATGGCGTATTTACCATGCCGGATACTGGCGGCTGTAATGCCTGATTATTCACTGGAGCAGGTGTTAGAGCTGATGCAGCGGAAGAAAACGCCAAAAAAAGAACGAGGGTTGATTTTCGCGGCCGCGAAAAACACAAAGGTTTTAGTGATTTCATTGTTTTTTCTCTACGTATGTTGTAGGGCAACTTAAGGTTGGTATGATTAAAAGCACGGGCTTTGTTTGATTTTCATTAACTAATCGAACGAATATCCAATTCTTAGGTGGACGACATTTAATAACCGTTTCGTCATCATCTAATTCGTCCAACTCTATTCCCACACACTCTACATGCCATCCTTCTTCGGCCAATTCTGGATAATGGTGCTTAATTACAGGCATGAATTCATTATCAAAAGTATCTTGCATGTTGTTTCCTCTAGCCATCAGTTAAGATTGGCGTTATCAGAATGACTACAATCGCTTTGTCTTCGGTGGCGGCTTGTCCGCCGCCTTGCATAATTCCGCCCGTTTTATCTGAGGTAAGTCCCGATCTTTCGAACCCTGAGAGAATTAGTGTTTCACCCGCCCTCATTGATGTTTTTTGCATAAATGAGCGAGTATCAACTTCGGGTGTCTGAATCGTTGAGTCGCCCGATGTGCGCTCAATAAGCGCCCTGAGTGACGAAATATTGATGTTGTATTGCATAAGAACGCGGTCGTCATCGAGTATGTGTGGCATTAACGTCATACTGAACCCCGTTACAACCTTTCCTGGTATTAGCGCCGACAACGAACCTACGTTTGCCGTTTGTTGTGCCGAAACACTAGCGAGGTATGATGTCTCATTGACTACTTGCACCGGCGCTGGTTGATTATTTAGAGTAGTTAATGCGCCTGATGTTACACGCGATACGCGGCCTTGCGTTTCAAGCGCGTCTATCAGTATGCTGCTACCTGCCAACTGCCCCATGCCGCCAGTTGCGGTGGGAGGTATCAGCGCTGATAGTAGCGCAGATCCGGCGGCTGCATGGGGTAATGCCATCGACGCCAAACTGATACCGTAGTTTTTGTTCATGGCGTTAAAAACGGCAGTCCAATTGACGCCCATTCTGGTTGCGTCGTTGTTATCAACAGTCAACACGCGATAATGAATCACAACTTGTTTAGTCATTATGGTGTTGGTGTCATCTATGAATCGCTCTATTTGTCCAACAGTTTGCGGCGTGTCGGTGACGGTTACGGTTCCTGATGATTGTGAAACAACAACTTTCCCATTTGCCGACAACATTGTTTTTATGCTGGCCTCTAGGTCTTTCCAAACCGATAATTCTGGCGCATCAATAGTGGTTGTTTGGGTGTTGGTGTTGCCTCCCGTACTGCCTGTAGTTGTTGCTGTAGCGCCTGCGCCGCCGCCCCCGCCGTTTCCTGATGAGCCTGTTCCAGCTCGTTCAACGGTAGCTGACAACTCGCTTGTGCCTGGCAAAGCATGGACTTTGAATGTCTTGGTAAGATACTTGTAGATCTCGACCGCTCCGTTTTGGTAGCGCCAACTCACGTTATTTTTAGAAGCAATAAGATCAAGCAGGCCGGACATACTGCCAGAATAACTCAGGCGCATAGCTGAATAGCCGAATCCTGCATTACTTGGTGCGCTGATCAAACCTGATGTTGGAAGTGACAAGTTTGGAATGCCATTAGGCGTGGGCGGTAAGCCCGCAGCAGTGGCCGTTGTACTTGTTGAAGATTGCGTTGTTAATTCCGCAAGCAACCGGACAGGCACCGCAGTTGTCTGTGTTATACGTTCGGCTACTTCTGGCAATGTCAGCGCTGCCGAGTCGTTGATGGTGATTTTTTGATTAAAGACGGCGGGTAGCGGTTCTACGTACTTTATTCCTGTATTTGAATTTGCAATAAACGCGCTATCACTGAAATGAACAATTCTGTTTGTCTCGGGAATTTCGGTTGCCTGGTCGGTCATCGTTTGCGCTTCCGTAGTCATGGCAACTCTACGGGTATTCATTGAGTCTAGCGACTCGCACCCAGCGCATAGCACGATAAATAGGGTTATTAGTATTATTTTTTTCACAAAAACCTCGTTAGTTACTTATGCGGACTGTTTTGTTTTGTTTATAAACGTCTATGTGCAATGGCAGGTGACTATGCACAACAGCGTCGCCGAATTTTGTAATTACTTCTTCTGTGTTACCTGTGAAGGTCGTATTTACTGATACGGGATAATCAACTTTGGCTTCCCAAATGAGGTTCCAGCCGATTTCTCTAGCCCATGTGTCTAGGCTTTGGCTCATTCTTTGCCCGCTAACCAAGTTCAACGCTGGCGCTAATTTAGTGGGCGGTGGCAGTGGTAATGCCGATGTAGGCAATGGAGTTACTGCGATGGTCTTAATGGGTTCTTCGGTCTTCTTTTTTTCAGGTTTTTCCTGCGGCAATTCGATCACTTTGTCTTTCGCTGGCATCATGTTATCTTTTATGGCTGCTGACTTTGACTTGATTTCATCCCACTTGGTGTTAGTCACGGTAAAGACTTTATTAGGTTCACGCGCTGGTATTGCCGGCTGCTCATAATGTTCCTGGTTTAAAATCGTTACCGTTTGGTTGTTCCAATCGACAGCAATAGCCAACCGATATTCGACCGCGACATCGTTTAATGTTGCTACCCAATCCCAACCTTTATTCCAGCTAATCAGCAGTCCTCTATCAACACCTGGTTTCTTCTTGGCGTGCCAGCCCTTTGGAAGTATTGCACGCAGGGCATCAGGCAGGGGTTTATTGTTGCCAGACTGCTTGATAACCGGCACGTTCATGTCGGGTTCACCAATTTCAACAACACCTGCTGATGTCATGGACACAGACGGTGTGCGGGGCATATCTGGCATGGATTTAGTCCTGCTTGGGTACCTGATAAGCTGTGGATTTATAATGGGTACGCCGATTTCGACTACTCCGTAGGGATTCGACGTGTCTATGTCGGCTTGCTGAGCAAACGCGACTTGAGAGAGCAGAAGGAGCACACAGAGGGGCAAAGACATAAACTTTCGCATTAAAAAACTCCAATCAGAAAAATAGGTATCCGGCTTTTCTCATTGGTATGCGTACCAACCAGAGTGCGGCCAAGTGCAGCGGATAATATGTGTAAAAGGCCCAGCGTAGGCGGGGTATTCGTAAATCAAGACGTGACGCCTGGACAACAACAGGGATTGCGCCGAATGCCCATAGGTTGCCATTCACAAACCAAAGCGAGGCAATGGACAACAAGGCTAGCGCCAGTGGAATCCAGTTTGGTTGATTGCAGTACCACCAAATGGCTAGGCCAAATACAAGCGGAGGCCACGCAAATTCTATAAGAGCGCCGCTTACCAGGAACGTGAGCGCTGCCGCCGTATAACTGACTGGTGTTCCCAACTCGACTAAGTAAAGCGTTGCCGTAATAGCCAAAAGAGTGAACAGAATATTCAATGGCCACCACCCGGCTACCAATCCGTCAAGAGCTATGAACGGAAAAGAAGCAAGAGCGGCGAACACTGCCAGACGGGCAATAGTGCGTAAATAAACGCCGCAACAAAGAGCACCAGGGCGAGCTAAGTTGTACGCCAGGACAAAGACAAATAACGGCAATGCTAGGCGGCCAGCTTCAAAAAGTATGGGTAAGGTGCCGTTAAACAGATATTTGTTGATGTGATCCCCTGTCATTAGCAGCAGCGCAAGCCACTTTAATGATTCTATAGTGCCGTCCGTTATTACAAGGCGAGGATATTTAATATTCATTACGGATGACCGTTGATAATTAGTTTTCGTGGGACATACCCAAAGGTATTCTTTGTAGCAGTTTCCGTTGTTGTCGACTTTGCGGATGACACGGTGAGCGCATTTGTAATCTCTGCCAAGTTTAGTTGTTGCGATGGCTGCGAGGGTGATGGCACGGCGCTTGTTTTCGTTACCTCTACAGTAATGAATCGGGCAGCTACCCAGTCGGCCCACTTTGCGGCCTTCAATCGTAAATCGGTGCGGTACACCATGTTGTATTTTGGTGTTCTGGAGTGATAGTTCGCCGCTCTTGTCCAGAGGTCGCCTTTTTCATTCTTGATGTGTCCACGTAACCGCCAGGCCGCAAGATCAAATGAGTAACAGCCAGACGCAGCTACGTCGCTCGGTTTGATTCCATACCGGGCTAAGTCGTGCATGTATTTCGTATTGAACTGCATTGGGCCAACGTCATACGTCCCATTTGAATTTTGCACCCACTGACCGGGCTTGCCCGCTTCCTTCTCGGCCACAGCAAGCATAATGTTCACGGGTATTTCGTATTTCACAGCAGCAGAGATCGAGCAAATGACGCGCTCTTGAATCTGTGGCGGTAGATCGGTATAAGGCATGGCTTTTCCTATTTTCATTAAAGTTGATTAGATTGTTTGCTATCCACCAGAAAGGGTATTGCCGTCACCAGCTTCTGCCGCGCTCCCTGCCGAAACAGCCGCCATGATGGCACTAGCGCCGTCTTTAATGTTGGTTGTGGCTGCGCCACCAGCTAAGCTGAGAGCGGCCGCCGCCGTTCCGGCTGCGCCAAAAGCAACACCAGCGCCGAAGCCTCCGCCTAAAGAGCCTGTACCGCCTTCCATTGCAAGATGTCCAACTAGCGATGGCACCTTGGTGACAAGCACAAGAAGCACAACAGAAACGATCAGCATGACGCCCAATTCTTTCAGGCTGATAGCGGCACTCATGTTGGTGTAGTATTGGTCGATAAATGACTTCCCAATGCCCACTAGCAAGACCATCGTAAGGAGTTGGGCCGCAATGCTCAGAACAGTCTTGAAGTAGGTGATTGCCATATTTGAAGTCCAACTGGAACCACCGAAGCCAAGAAAGAAAACGCCGGCATAAGCCAGTATCCAGCCGCTTATCAGAAGAAGCAGCATATTGGTGGCGATTAACGCTAAAACGATAAGTACAATGGCGCTCATGATGATCCCGGTTGCGCTATCAACAGGCGACCATACCGACGATTGATCTAGCACCTTAAAAAATATATCGAAACCTATATCGACAATTCCAGACGGTGAAAGCCCACTACCTATTCCGTTGGCCTTACCGCCAATCATGCGAAGAGAATCCATAATAGAAATGGCGAAGTTTGGCCCGTTTTGAAGTAGCCACCAAAAAAAGCCGGTAAACATGATAAAGCGGAAGAATTCAGCAAAAAACTCGCCAATATCGGCTTTTCGCAAAGCCATCATCCCGAACGTCCATACCATACTTATAGTTGCCAATACCCAGAACAACCAGGTTGCGTATGTTGTTATCGTCTTACCCCAAGTGCTTGCTGCTGTTGAATACTTGTTGAGAATGTTATCCGCGAGTCCCGCATTATCAATAGCGGCGTGAGCATTAACTGATAAAAGAGCCAGGCACAGGATTAACAAGACGCTGCAACTTTTGAATCTAATTTGAATTCTCATGGTTTTTACCATTCTTTCTTTGGTGTGGGCTTGAATTGCCCACGGCGAGCGCACAGCGAGGCGAATTTATCCCTCACGGCCTTATCCTCGATCTTTGTAATGCCTTCTGCTTTACAGTTCTCATTATTCACGATGGGCATTTCTTCTTCCGAGTCATGGAAGCAGGCTACTATCAGGGTTGCTATGGTGGCCACCATAGCCAGTGTTTTAAGCTGTTTTAAGTTCATGGTTCTTCTCTCCTTACCAAGCCTTTGCCGGACTTGCACGGAATGTGCCTCTACGTAACACTTCCCCTGCCGCCGATTCTTTCGCTTCTTTGTCTGCCAATGCCTGATTTCTGGTTGCAATGACATTTTGCTGTGCCATCAAAAGGCCGCGTATTTCCAAAAGCTGATTCGATTGATGAGCGGCAAGCTGGTTAGCAAAGCCAATGGCTTGAACCTGGCCCGTAGCACCTTGGGCGGCGTTCTGTAGCTGTTCCAGCTTTTGAGCATCCGATTCCAAGGAGTCTTGTTGTTGGTCAAGACCACGAAACAGCGCATCATTAGCTCTTTTCTGCGAATCGGAGACAATGCCTTGCGAATTCTTCATGGCCGCCCACTGAGCGGGTGTGCATCCATTGAACGAAAAACAAGGTGAGTTGCGATAAGCGGCGGTGTCTTGAGACTGGGACAAGTACCCGTCAATACTACCTAGTTGATTCTTATAGTAGCTTAGGGTATTGGTGGCGCTTTGAAGCTTGCTCATTGTGTCCTGAGCCTGATTCCAAATATTTGTGGCCGGTTGGGCGGTGTTTTGCAACTGGTTTTCGTACTGCTGCAATTGGGTCTGGTACTGCTCGACCTGCTTCATCGTCTGCACAACATTTTCAATGGCGGACATTGTGTTTTGTGACAAGTTGCTAGCATCAATAACAGGTATTCCTGCATAGACAGGAGATATAAAGCTATAGCTGGTTGTCACAAACAACACAAAAATTTTAGCGGCTAAAATTATTTTAGTAGGCATATTCATTTCTCTTTAGATTTAGTAGTCAAACGAACGGTAAGGTTTTGAAAATGTCATATCTTTAGTGACTATGACGTTGAAACGGTATCCCGGCCGGATTTCCAGAGTCGGTGCAACATTCATGTTTTTGGCTATCAACTGCGCGGTAGTATGTCCAAGCTGTTGCCCTAGTGCCTGGCTCATGGCACCGCTGGCACTTTGGGTCAAAATACCATTAGTACCGATTGTTTGGGGTTGACTCAAAGCAAATCCCGCGGTTACGGCTGACATGAGAATTGCCGAACCAAACAAACGAGCATAGTGGTTATTAACCTGGTCATTGAACCCGGCATATCCAGCGCTATCTGCGCCTGGCATGGAGCCGATGTCCATTGCTTTCCCATCAGGAAAAACAATGCGTTGCCAGCCAACCAAAACCCTAGATTGTCCATAAGCCATATCACTTGCATAGCTACCTACTAGCCGAGATCCTTGAGGTATAAGTCGCCATTTACCTGTGGGTGTATCGAATACGTCTTGGCTCACTTGTGCCATGATCTGTCCTGGCAGTTCTGAGTTAATGCCAGAAATTAGCACCGCAGGAACAACGAATCCTGCTCGCAACTCATACGGAGAGCGAGGGGCTTCCGGCTGGGAATCTAGTTTCCAGCGGTCGCCTTGGCCTGAGCCGGCGAACTGTCCAATGTCGTTGCGTTCCCCGCCCATAGAGGTCGTTTGCAGGAGGCTTGTTTCTGTCAAATCACTGCCGACGGCGCTATTCCCTGCTATTTTCGATTGGATCTGTTGTAAGCGAGCCTTGTAAGCCGCCGAAGGATCATTGTGATTATTGGCGTTAATCTGTTGCTGAACGGCAGCAAGACGGGCGGCAATTTCATCTTGGCTACCTGGAGCGCCTTTGGTTGCGCTACTTGATCCTTGACTGCGTGGAGCTGCTATTTGCACGCCTGTTTTTGCCTTTATCGCTTCTTCGAGTTGTTGCTGTTTTGCCATGCGAATGCGATTTAGTTCTTCGGCATGTGGTGTGTTTTGTAGTTGCTGCTGTGAAGACGGCGCGATTGGCGGAGCATCAAGGTTATCTGGCCTTGCAATTAGCAATGCATCAGGTTGAGGCTGTGGTTGAATGATCCCGCTATCGTGATCGCCAGTGATTTCTTTGGCGAGCATGCTGGTATTACCGGCTTTCTCTTCTTTTGGCGTGGCGACTTGGTTCTGTTTCGAAGCACGATCCGCAGCAACCAAGATCATGATAAGCAGAAAAATACTAAGAAGGCCGATTCCAATGTAAACCGGCACGTTATTAACACTTCGAACGCCTGTCTTCTTCGACACCTCGCCAGGCGAAGCATTTGGTGACATTTTATCTACATCAGTCATGGATTATTGCTCCCTACGAACCCAAGCGCCGGCCGGGGCGATGGTGTTATTTTTCATCAGATAAGCGCGAGTAATGGACTCCGGCCCGACTAGCACAGTGATTCGATAAAGGTTTGTACTAACCGGCTCATCGAGTACGTAATGAAGGATCAACGGCGCGGCGGATTGGTTGGTATTTTTCGCTGCGGTTGGTTTGAGTTCCGTGATGGCGTAGCCATGAGCACGTAACGATTCCACGAGCGCCCTTCCGAATGGATCATCAGATGTTGGCTGGTCGAGGTCGAAGCGCGTACTTGCTGGTGGATAAAGGGCCACAAGCTGCTTCATTGTGTCGGCCACCAGCGATTCATTAAAACCGGCAGGAGACGAGGCGGACGATACAAAGTTACCGTAAGGCTCGGTTGCACAACCACTCAGACCGATAACCAAGGGCATTAGAATAGCGAACTTACGCATGGTTATTCCCCCTTCTGAATTGTCACTCGATCCTGGCTTGATCCGACGCCGGCAATAAGAATTGCCTTGTCAAACACGGTATCAACGATGTAACGGTCGCCCTGCACACGGTAGTTCACCAATACTGTTTCGTCGTCAGTGAACAAGCCACCATCCTTGCGCACAACAAGAAGAGTTGGCGCTTCAGTTTGAGACATGGCAGGCGGCATTTGAATGATGGTTTTTATGCCGTCATTGTAGACACGCAGGGGCTTCCAAGCTGCGCTTCCGGTTACTTCATAGTCGAAACTTAAATCGCCCATGTACTCGCCTGTTTCCGGCATCGTTTTCTCTTTGCGTTCTTTCACTTCGCGGGACTTGATTGCGTTCCACTTGGCGGCTGAGGCTTCGGGGTAAACGAATGCCACTTGGGGCATATATAGTGTTCGATGCGAGCGCAGTCGTATGTGATACGTGCGCCGATCAGTGGTAACGACAAGAGACGTATCTAATCCAACGTCATGTGGCTTGATGACGAGGTGCTGCACCTCGGCGCTACCGTTGCCGGTAATAGCGGGTTCAATTGTCCATCGAACTGTATCGCCCCAGTGTAGAGAGTTGACTTGCTCGCCTGGCTGTAGCGCGACATCACACACTTGAAGCACAGAACAAATAATGCTGGGTTGCTGTGCGCCGAACAAGAAGAGTACTGAGCCGTCAGGCCCGGTTGCAGGTGGTGTGGTTGCTTCGTTCGTGGCTTGCCATTTTTCCGAGATAGCAATGGCCGCCTTCTCTTGTTTCGTCAGAGTCGGGTTTTTGTCTGAAAAATACAGATCCGTCATGTCGTCTCCAGGGTTCGACATTGTGATTACGGGCGCAAGGCTAAGAATAATTGCGATCGTGGACTTCTTCATGTTGATTGCCTTTTAAATCTGCTTCGACCAAGAGAAATCACGAACATAGATTCCAAGGGGATTATTGCGCACTTGTTCTTCCGTGGTTTGCGGGGTTTGTGGCACTGTGTAAACCGTTACCAGTGCGCGCATTCGAAAGGCTTGCCCTTTTACTACGCCTTGACGGTCACGGGTCGTTTCGATCCAATCTACCTGCCAGGTATCTGCGGTTTGTGGAATTACCGACTGGATTTCGATACTCACCATTTCATTTACAGCTCGCTTGAACGGGCTACTGTCCTCGGTACCGTTAAGCCAATCCGTCGACTTGGCGGTCGCAGGATCGTTCGCGGACAGCATAGAGTACGCCCTAAACACGGCGCGACGCTGTAGGGCGACGTCAGGAGATACTAGGCGAAGATCGGTGATGAACGAAGCAACAGAAGCATGAACAACGCGCTGATCGGCTATAGCGGCGCGGTTGGCGGGTGCGACTGCGATGGATTGCCCCAATTTATCAACTTCAACCACATACGGGATGAATTTTGATTGGCTTCCGATGTAGGTCATACCACCGACACCGGCCAAGGCGATCATCAGAGAGAGAATGCCTAGCATTTGCCACATATTGCAGGCAGACACAATCGAGGCCGTGTGATCGTTCCAAGTTCTGCGGGCGAACAGATATGGGTTCTCGCTTTTTTCTTGGCCGTCTTGGTTATTTATTTTGTTTGGATTCACGCTGTTGCTCCATAAGTGTTTAGTTCTAGTCCTCTTCCGGCCAGCCATTCATGAACCCAGCCATCACCATATTTGACTTCTAGGGCTTTGATAGAGGCGACGGATTCTTTGTCAGATGCGCCGACAAAAGCCAGCGCGAGTGGGCCAAGGGCGAGTTCATAAAGGCGGCGGCCTGTTTCCGAGACATAGTAATACTGCCGTTTTGGAACTGCCGTTGCCAGAATCTCTATCTGACGGGCGTTTAGACCCATACGGCGATAAAGGGCTGCGGTGTCATCGTCACGAGCGTAGACATTCGGAAGGAATATCTTAGTGGCCGTTGATTCCACGATAACGTCCAGAATTCCACTATTGGCCGCGTCCGATAAACTTTGTGTTGCCATCAACACTAAGCAGTTTGCTTTGCGCATAACTTTAAGCCATTCCCTGATTTTGTCTCGAAAGGCTGGATGAGCGAGCATCAGCCAGGCTTCATCAAGGATAATTACGGATGGTTGGCCATGAAGCGACCGCTCGATACGACGGAAAAGATAAAGTAATGTGGGTAAAGCGTATTTATCGCCTAGATTCATTAATTCTTCTATTTCAAATACCGTGAAGTCAGAGAGCGACAAACCATCTTCTTCGGCATCAAGAAGATGGCCCATGTTACCGTCCACCGTGTACTGTTGGATGGCATCGCGGATCGTTTCGTCCTGAATAGTGACCGAGAACTCAGACAGGGTGCGAGCGCCACTTGCGTGCATACTCATGATGGCGTCGCCAATTGCGTTACGTTGCACTGGCGTTGTATCGACGTTGTTCAAAGCAAGTATTGTGTCGAACCATTCCATTGCCCACGCCCTATCGCTTTTTGTTTCCAGGAACTGCAATGGGCAAAACGCTAACTGGTCATCGTCGGCGGCAACAGTAAAGTGTTTGCCACCCGTGGCTTTTGCGAGCGGGTACATAGACATACCTTTATCGAAGGCATATATCTGCATGCCTGGATAGCGTCTTAGTTGAGTCGCTATCAAAGCCAAGTGTGTTGACTTACCTGCTCCTGTAGGGCCGAACATGAATGTATGCCCTACATCACCTACATGCAGATTGAGACGGAAAGGTGTTGATCCCTGTGTTACGCCGTGCATGATCGGTGGGGACAGCGGCGGGTACATCGGACAGGGCGCTTCGTTCAATCCCGTCCAGATTGTGCTTGTCGGCAACAGATCGGCCAGATTCATCGTATTAATGAGTGGACGGCGTACATTTTCAACCCCGTGGCCAGGAAGACTACCAAGAAAGGCGTCTAGCGTATTGATTGTCTCAATACGGGCGGCGAAACCAAGGCGGTTGATAGCCTTTTCTACTTGTCGTGCAGAGGCTTCCAGTTTCTCGCGGCTTTCATCCATCAGAATAACAACACTGGTGTAATAACCTTGTGCAACCAGTCCACTATTCACCTCTGCTATGGCGGATTCTGCATCAACAACCATCGACAATGCATCCTGATCGAAGGTTCCGGAGTTTGTGTTGAAAACCTGGTCAAAGAATCCGCGAACCTTCTGTTTCCACTTTTTTCTGTACTTGTCCAGATGCGCCACGGCTTCATGGGTATCCATAAAAATGAAGCGTGATGACCAGCGATATTCGCTTGGTTGCTCGGCCAAAGCCGTTAGCAATCCAGGTGTTGACTCCAAGGGGAAACCTTCGATAGCGACAGCTTGAACAAACTTCCGACCGACCTTCGGCACTATCCCGCCCCACATTTCTTGCCCACCAATAAGTGCGTCCAGGTACATAGGGTTGCTTGGTAGTATCACTGGATGGTCAAGACCGGTGACGCAAAATTGAAGCCAACTCAGAAAGGCGTCATGTGTGACGGTAGAACCATCCTCATTCACAACTTTATTCCCATGCAGACGAGTGAGTTTCACTGCCAATGACAGCCGGGATTCAATGCTAGCGCATTCGCGTTTAAAGTAGTCTATCAGTCCTTGGGTGCGGGCCTTGTTGTCTGGTGCTACGGCGTCATCGTCAAACATCAGTTCGACAAACTTCCGTTGCGCTAGCAGAGGTGGAAAATAGGTGACAGTCAGCACGAAATACCCTTCGTACATAGTACCCATACTTTCGAACAAGCGGCGACGCTCTTCATCAATGGCGGCCGAAACTGGATCGGGAAATTGAGATAGTGCTTTCTCTGAGTAATTCTGTGCCGGACGGCGCACGGCATCAACATGCATCATCCAGCCATTACCGAGGCCGGATAGTGCATTATTGATGCGATATGACACCGATTCTCGCTGTGCGTCGGTGCTACTCGCGTTGTCATCACCTTGGTAGAGCCACGCAGCTATGAATGAACCGTTCTTACCGACAATTACGCCATCATCAACCATTGCGGCATAAATAAGCAGATCGGATAGTCCGGCATCTTTTGAGCGATGCTTTTTTAGTTCCAATTCATTATTGACTGCGCGGATACGCGAGAACAGAACGAGCAGCATCAAAGCGCCGAGCGCCGCTATAGTGATTGTAATTCCCTCGATCATTTGTATTGTTTCCCTTGACTGTTCGGGTTTAATCGAAATGGCGTGCTACGCGCTGGGTAATACGGCTTGTATTTTATGTGCCGGAAATACACAAACCGCATCTTTGGATCAGACTTCGCCATAAGGCGGAGCACGAAAAGCGTACAAACCCACATTAGGATACCGACGACCGAAGCCCTCAGCTCTTGTGCGCTAAAAATCAGCGCAAAGGCCATCAGGCCAGAGAACATCACTAATTCACGATCCCCGCCCATAAATAAGTTATGTCGATTGCCGGCCCTGCGAATGGGAATTGCACGCAAGGCCATATTTATGCAACCTGCCCGCTAGTGGTTACGGTTTCATCCAGTGCGGCGATTTCAGCACCACGACCAAATAATGTGCTCATCATGTTTTGCGCACCAACTAGCAATGCCATAACAAGAACAATGAATACCAGTGTGCGGAAGAATCCGTTAAGGTCGCCGCCAAATATCAAAACGCTGCCGGCGATCACGATTCCAACAATCGACACCGTAAATGCTACCGGGCCTGTGACAGAGTTACGAAGAGAGACCAGCCACGACTCATAAGGTAGTGCACCGCCCGTGCCTTCCGAAGCAGATGCTTGTTCGGGGGTTAAAAAGAAGAACGCCAAGATCAGTGCCAGACCGATATAGAACATAGTAGTTCGGCTGGTGTTGAATTGACGGGTCATAGTTGCTTGCATTGGATTTCTCCTTATTTACATGGTTTTGGTGATATAGCGACCATCCGCATACCCGGAAACCTCAATGATTTCCTGGATGCGGCGGCCGTCCGTAGTGCGGGCGATATGAACAACAACATGAACCACCTCGCCTATGAGTGGTTCGATTTCTGATGGAGCTGACTTATTACGGGTAATGAGTGACTTCAAGCGAGCTAGTCCTGCGGCAGCATTGTTCGCATGAAGAGTGGCGGCACCACCTTCATGGCCGGTGTTCCATGCATCTAACAAATCCAATGCTTCCGGGCCGCGCACCTCGCCAACCAGAATTCGATCTGGCCGCATGCGTAAAGTCGTCTTGAGTAATGCCGTCATAGGCACATCAATCGTTGTGTGGTACTGGACAAAATTCTCAGCGGCACACTGAATTTCCCCAGTGTCCTCAATGATAAAAATGCGTTCGGTAGGATCGCAAACGACCATTTCATTGATGATGGCGTTTACCAAGGTTGTTTTGCCAGAGCCGGTTCCGCCGATAACTAGAATGTTTCTATGATTGGCGACCGCTAATTTCAGGATTTTATATTGCGCTGGCGTCATGATCTGCGCCTCTACATATTGTTCAAGAGTGAAGATGGCAACAGCCTTCTTACGAATGGCAAAGATCGGGTAAGGAACAATCGGGGGAAGTTGGCCGGCGAAGCGCGAGCCATCAAGAGGTAACTCGCCTTCTAGGATCGGGTTGGACTTGGTGATTTCCTTGCCGTGAAAGCCGGCAATAGTCTTAATAATTGCTTCAGACTGCGCTACTCGTAAGGTTCCGATGCAAACCATTTCCTCGCCAAGCCGTTCTTGCCATAACTTGCCGTCGGCGTTAAGCATGATTTCTACGGTCTTGGGGTCATTCAGCGCCGCCATTAGTAGCGGCCCCATATCCCTTTCGAGTTTCCTTTTAGCGCGTTCTTTTAAACTGTCTGCACAAACTTCGGTGGATAGCATGGCAATGTTCCGTTATAAAGGTGGCTTATCTTACATCAGCAACCGATATAACGAAACTTTTATTTGTTTTTATCTGCTATTTTTTTTCTTTATTCTTCGCTTCTTTTGGTTTTTGGTGAGTAAGTGTTTTTGGGTGAGTAAGTGCTTGCGGTTCTCTTCTTCCCATAGCTGTACGATGTAAGCCTGGTATTTAGTTAGAATTGCGGAAACGCGTGTGTAACCATCAGGTAGGTTTTGTATATTTTTCCCATTAGCCAATACTGCTAATGTTTCTTTATCCAAGTCTGTTAATTCGAGCATGGCTGGCAGCGGTTCGCCTAAAGCGAACGATATTGCTTCCATAATCTTCAGTGATGGATTGGCTTTGTCTAAAGTTATATCGGTCAAAAACGAATTTGAAATTTCGGCGAGTTCTGCTAACTCGGCTTTTGTCATATCGCGCTCATCAAGGAGACGCAAAATGTTCGTAAAAAAAATCTGGCTGTACATGGACAAGGGGTAATATCCTCATTATGGCGACTAAGTAATTTTAGCCGCTAAAATTTTTATGAAAGTGACCTAAGTCACCGATTTCTCGGCGATGTTACTCAGTTGTCGGAGTTTAGTCTAGGCCACAGATACAGATACTACGCCAGGTGAGCATTCAGTGGTGCTCTTTTGCCGTATAGTTGGTCATTTGCTTATTAAACATATACTCGTTATAGGCTTTCTCGCTTTCAAAACCCTGCCGTTCCCAGATTTCCACGACCTTTTTCTTCTTCACACCATCCTTTTGTTCTAAATCCCAATCGTGCCCCCAGTCCTCTTTAAGTGCCCTATTAATGTATGCGGCATAGGATTTGTCCGCCTTGGCGTTGGTGTACATAATATTGCGGCGCACATAGTCAAATCCGTATTTTGACTCGAATAATACTAACGCCGCTTGTATGGTTTTCTTTGCTCGATGTTGTTCAGGAATAAGTAGTAATAACTGGTCTTGCTGCGTAAATATTTGATCGTCTGGCGGGGGTAGCTCAGGTGGTAATACCGTGTCGGGACCGGTGGTATCTTTTTTGGTTATTTGAAAGAGAATTGCCCCGACTCGTCGCCCATACTTGATTTCTTTATACGAAAAATAATGGTCTGCCTTTTCAGCAAGTTCTTTTTGTGTCGAATCTAATATGTATCGTCTGAAATCAGCATACAGCTTGTACTGATCTTTATTAATACCTAGCATTTCGCGCAAAGTTTCTAACTCTATTTCGTGCTCTTTACCCCGCCAGGCGTATTGTTTTAGTATGCTATAAAGCCGCATGGTGAATTGGCTTTTAAAGCTCAATAACATATCCAGTTTGCAACGAGTGAAATTTCCTTGCAGCTTTAGTAGGTAGGGTTTTAGTGATGGATCGAAACTTAATTTAACCATCCCTGCCCCATCAATGTACTTGGCCGATGACACCCAGCTTACTTGAAGTAAACCATCCGGTTCGTCAATCGTCAGTACTCGCTTCAATAGATTTTCTGTGATTTTTTTGCATTCGGAGTATGCGGATGTCTTGGAAACGCCAATGAAATCAGCCATTTCACGAACACTTATTTGGTACGGTTTGAAATCCTCGTCATTTGGTTGAATTCTGGCAATCATTGTCAAAATCAAACGCTGTTCCGCCAGCGGCAAGGAATAGCGTGCCGTAACTAATCCGTTTGCTTGAGAGACGATTGATGAAGGCGGTAGTTTTGTTTTCTTTATTTTCTTTAGCTCGGCCATAGTAATTACATTTTAAAAATTTATTTAAAAATAAAACCGTATAAGTGCTTGTTATTAAAAGAAAACATAACACCAAATTTCTCATATTACGCACCAGATTTCTCATAGTTCGCCGCAGAACCCAATCGCTTACATGTAAGTTATTGTTTTGTCTACGTTTTAACAGATGCGTTTAGCTCATTTTTTCCAAGAAAAATATCTTTGAAGTGGCTAAGAACAAGCCGCACAGCAAAAAAACAATCTCTGGCAAGCAAGATATACCAAATTTCTCATAATTCAAACCAAATTTCTCATAATTCACACCAAATCTCTCATAGTTCACACCAAATCTCTCATATTCAAACCAAATTTCTCATAGTTCACACCAAATTTCTCATAGTTCACACCAAATCTCTCATAATTCACACCAAATTTCTCATAGTTCACACCAAATCTCTCATATTTGTGTTTATATCATTATGATAATAAAGGGGATTTCCGCTCCGTAAACATATTAAACAGCTTAAACAGGTAAAACAACTACAAACAGAGGCGCTCGCAAATAAGAGTGGGGTATCTGGTGAGTTGTTGTTTGTTTCGATTAAGAAATTCAAGTTGAACTCTAGAGTAATGTGATGAGTTATTTTTTAATTTGTTGTTAACAATTATATATAACGAATGATATATCGAACTATATTATTAAGTCAATTTATGAGGTGGATCGTTTTAAGTATATACAAGAAAGCCTAGATTTTAGCGGCTAAAATTTCTGTTTTATAGGCTTATATTTTCGATATAATGAAAAATAACGCGTTTATGAGTATTTATTCTAAGTAACGCATTGCGCTTTACGTTATCGTGTGTTTTAATGTAACTTAATTAGAGTTTTCCATAATCGTAAAATCATGCTGAAAAGGACGGGGTATTATGAATAGTTGCAGAGGTGATATAGGCGGCAAGCAGGCGATTTTTGCTGAATCAGGCTTTAGTTATGCTTAATCTGGCGCAACAACTCGCGGCTTTGCGGAAAAAAGAAACTAAAACGTGTGCATGTGGAGAAAAATTCACAGGGTTAATTAAGAAAACAAAATGTGACAAATGCTTAAATAGGGATAGGCAGGCACGCTTTAAAGCAAAAAAAGCAGTTGGTAACAAACAAGCCAATAAAGAGGAAGGTGAACAATGACATATATAGAGCCATTGCTGGTAATAGGAAAAATTAAAGCGTTAAGCATTGTCGCTCTGGTTAAATGTTTTTGGTGGATAGCCAGATTAGTGTTATTGCCGCTCCAATGGATTGTTTCAATTGATTGTTTTTTACAGCTTATCCGAATGATTCATTATTGGAGTACCCCAAGCATTTATGCTGGTTGGACTTTCCTTTTTCACTTCGCTCTATTGGTGGCGGTAACTCAAATTATTTCATTTTGCAATTTAAAGAAGGTTTAACCAAATTTGAGCGGGCAAAAATTTTAGCCGCTAAAATTTATTAACAGAAGTTATCATTACTTCATAGAGTAAAGTACGGGCGGAATCCAAAGAGAAAGTTTGGGGTCGGCTTCAAATGTGTATAAAGGGCTTGAATATCGTCCGACAAACAATCGGCAAAGTGCGCAGATTGAAAAAGAGAGTCGGGTTCACAATAAAAAAGGAATCAATGACATGAAAACACTGGTAGTGGCGCAACAAAAAGGCGGGGTTGGTAAGACTTCAAGCCTCGTTCATTTGGCATTCGACTTTTTTGAGCGGGGATTACGGGTTGCTGTTATCGACCTTGATACTCAAGGGAATGCTTCATTTACGTTGCAAGATTTCAATAGTGGTTATCTGGCAAGTCAGATGTTTGATATGGATGGAGACAGTCTTAAACAGTGGTTCTGTGACTTACCAGATGGCCCTTTGATGCGTTTGGTTGCGTCTGATGCCGTATTAGCAAACATGGAAAAACGCAGTCTGACTGATACGGCGGCGGTTTTCAAAAAGAATATTCAAGCGTTGGATGATTGCGGATTCGACGTGGTATTGATTGACACCGCCCCTGCCCTTGGCGTGAGTTTGGCAGCCGCTCTTTATGCGGCTGATTGTGTTTTATCACCCATCGAACTTGAAGCGTACAGTATCCAAGGAATTAAAAAGATGTTTATGACTATTGCTAACGTGCGAAAGTTAAATACCAAACTCAAGTTTCTAGGCATGGTGCCAAGCAAAGTTGACGCCAGGAATCCGCGTCATGTGAGGCATTTGAGCGAGTTGAGAGCGGCATATCCACAGTTGATGCTCCCCACTGGTATTGGGTTGCGAAGTAGCATAGCTGATGCACTGGCTTCAGGCGTTCCTGTTTGGAAAATTAAAAAAACCGCTGCGCGTAAGGCTTCACAAGAAGTAAGAGCGTTGGCGGCTCATGTTTATGAATTGATGGAGATTACACAATGATAGCTGCAAAAAAGAATTCAGCTTTACCTGGCGGGCTTGGCCTTGAGAATATGGGTGATCTTTCGGCGCTCTTGGATCAGCCGATGAGTGGCGGCGGGCCTTTGGAGTTAGAATTGCATCTAATTGATGAAGATCCTAATCAGCCTCGTACAGTGTTTGATCCAGAATCATTGAGCGAAATGGCGGAAACTATACGAGTTCGCGGGGTCAAAACACCAATTTCAGTTCGGCCTCATCCAGAGGACGAAGGGCGTTACGTTATCAATCATGGTGCCAGGCGTTATCGGGCATCTACATTGGTCGGGAAAAAAACTATCCCTGGTTTTATTGATGCGGATTATACCGAGGCGGATCAGGTTATTGAGAATTTGCAGCGAGATAGTTTGACGGCGAGAGAAATTGCCGATTTTATTGGTCGTGAAATCGCTAAAGGAAGCAAGAAAGGCGTGATCGCCAAGGCTATCGGAAAGTCCCCGGCTTTTGTGACGCAGCACGTTACATTGCTCGATCTACCCGATCCAATCGCCGAGGTTTTTAACTCAGGTCGATGCCATGATGTGA
>JBAZTN010000013.1:0-31860 GCA_041661895.1 Methylobacter sp.
ATGCTGGATGAAATGGACAAGCTCGGCTCAGGATTTCAGGGTGATCCCTCTTCAGCCTTGCTGGAAGTATTGGATCCAGAGCAGAATTCAACCTTCCGCGATAATTATCTGGGTGTACCGTTTGATTTGAGCCATGTCATGTTCATTGGTACTGCCAATGTACTGGATAGCATCCCTCCGCCTTTGCGCGACCGGATGGAAGTGATCGAATTAACCGGTTATACCTCTGATGAAAAAGCACAGATTGCCAAACGCTATCTGGTACACAGGCAACTGGAAACGAACGGCCTCACAGCGGAACAATGTACCATCTCCGATCAGGCCATAGAAACCATCATTCAGGACTATACCCGTGAAGCCGGTTGCAGAAATCTGGAGCGTGAAATCGGCACCGTATTTCGTCATGTAGCCATGCGTATTGCCGAAGGTATTGTCGTTAATGAGCAGATCGACACCGAACAGATTCCGGGTATTCTGGGGCCGAAAAAGTTTGAAAGCGATGTCGCCATGCGAACCAGCGTTCCGGGCGTTGCTACAGGTCTTGCATGGACACCGGTCGGCGGTGATATCCTTTTTATTGAAGCCGCCCGTGTGCCGGGTAACGGCAAGCTGATTCTCACCGGTCAGTTGGGCGATGTCATGAAAGAAAGCGCCCAGGCCGCATTAAGTCTGGTGAAATCGCACGCCCATGAGCTGGATTTAAACCCCGAATTGTTCGACAAAAACGACATCCACGTACATGTGCCGGCAGGCGCCATACCTAAAGATGGACCTAGCGCCGGCGTTGCCATGTTCACAGCCTTATATTCCGCGTTTTCTGAAAAGATTGTGCGCAGCGATGTTGCCATGACCGGAGAAATCAGCCTGCGAGGACTGGTATTGCCGGTCGGCGGCATTAAAGAGAAGGTCATTGCTGCGGCCAGGGCAGGTATAAAAACAGTCATGCTTCCGGCACGCAACAAAAGAGACTTCGAAGAAATACCCGAAGCGGTGAGAAACCAACTCCAGTTTATCTGGCTGGAAAAGGTAGATGACGTATTAAAAAATGCCATGGAGAATGATTCTAAGGCATAAGCATTCCATAGATATAGCCGCCAGAATTATCAAATCCAGTCCATTTTTCATCTTCGCGACGGTTGCATGGGGTTTCACCCTCCGAATTACACCAGAATGGGGGCGTGGTCGGAGGGCCGTTCCAGTTTTTGCGGCAGCTTGTCGATTCGGCAGGACTTGCATTGGGCCAGAAGCATAGGGCTAACCAGAACATGATCAATGCGCAGCCCCATGTTACGCCGGAAGCTGCCGGAGCGGTAATCCCACCAGCTAAAGCTGGCCTCCGGTTGCTCAAATTGACGGAACGCGTCGGTCAACCCCAACGCCTGAAGTTCCCGAAACGCTGCCCGCTCCGGCGTGCTGCATAAAATCAGTTCGCACCAGGCTTCGGGGTCGTATACATCACGGTCTTCTGGAGCGATATTCATATCGCCCAGCACCACAAGTCGCGGATGCCGGGTAAGCTCATCCCGAATGAACTCCCTTATTTTGCTCAGCCAGTTCAGTTTATAGGCGTATTTATCCGAACCTACCTCGCTGCCATTGGGCAGCAGGTCACATCTTCACTGCCAATTAGCCCTTTTGGCAAATGCCTGTGTAGTGCAAATTATCGTTGATCAACAGCGTATCATGATAAATGGAGCTAAGGCTTAAGTTTCGACACCACCCCTGACAAAACGTCCACTGACTTTATATATCATCTGAAGGTAAGCAGGGCAAAAGTGGGCGCTTATCCGATAAGCATATCCAAAAAGCGATATTTTCAAGCGTATCGAGTTCCGCCTGATCGGATTCAATATCGTAGTTTGCCCGATCTTCTTTTTGATGCACAAATAGCCGGTTACGGACGCCGTTTGTCATGAATGCTCAAGAAAAAATATTGTGTTTATAAGTATTTATACGGATTTATTAATGTTTTTAGGTAAGAGATACTTCACTCGAATTTTAGACGCTCCCAATGTGTGAAATTCTAATCGGCCCTCCTCCTGGGGTGTCCTCGATGTGCCTCCCTTAATTTAGGAGGGCATTTTTTTATCAAATTGAAAGGCGTGTTGTGGCCGGTAGAGAATTGACCCGGATGGCAAAACTTGGCCGACCGATGTTAAATCCTAACTATCCAAATGCTGGCAACGGTGGTTGAAATCCAACAAAGTGCTTGATTTGCAGAATTGAATGCGCCATTTCATTGAGCCCTTACAATGCATGACAGATTATTTGGAACACGAGGCCTGAAATTTCTCCGCCAAATTATTTGCGTAGTGTTGACGTTAATTCTGAGCGGCTGCAATCCGGAAAAGCAGTGGCAACTGCATGAAATTACCGGCCATTTGCCGGACTTGCGTTTCTCGCTGATGTCTGACACCGGGCAGCCTGTATCGGACCAAACCTATCAAGGCTATCTGGTCATGCTGTTTTTCGGTTTCACAAACTGTCAGGCAGAGTGCCCGACCACACTGTTCCGTTTGGCGAAAATAGTGCAAGGTTTGGGAGATAACGCGAATCGCACCCGTATTTTATTTGTCACACTGGATCCCGATCGCGATTCCCCTCAAGTTTTGCATCGCTATGTAACGGCATTTGATCCCGGACATGCGGTTGGACTGATCGGCAACGAAGGTGAAATAGAAGAATTCGCGAAACGTTATCGGGTGGCTTATCGCCCTAAAGAATCGGATTCTGACGACATCACTCATAGCGCTGCAGTTTATGTCTTTGACCCGGAAGGCCATGCGCGGCTGCTAGTAACACCGGATGACGCGATTGAGACGGTTGCGGACGATTTGCGGCTTCTGCTGGATTCAGTGGGGTCGTAGATAGATGAACCCTCTTCAGTGGCTTGTTCCATGGGAGACATCGTTTTTCGTTGTCATCGTAACGGCCGTTACAGCCATGACCTTTATCAGAGGCTGCCTAAAATGCAAGCTGCTTTCTCGACAAAAACTATACTTTTGGGGCGGGCTGTTATCGATGTATATAGTCTCCCATACCCTTGTCGACTATTACGCTGAGCATGAGTTTTTCGTTCATCAACTCCAAAGTCTCGTTCTGCATCATCTGGGGCCGTTTTTCATCGTACTGGCTTATCCTGGAGATGCGTTGTCGGCAGGTTTCCCTCTGGCAGGTAAACGATTGATCCGAATGGTTTCAGGGTGGAAAGCGGTGCAGTATCCGGCTAAGGCATTATTCCATCCAGTCGTCGTAGTTATTGTGTTCGTTGGGTTGCTTATTTTTTGGCTGATCCCGTCTATCCACTTTATCGCAATGCTCGACTGGCGCATCTATCGGCTGATGAACTGGACCATGGCTTTAAACGGTCTGATGTTTTGGGGGATTGTGCTGAATTCACATTCCATCCGGTCTCCCGGTAGCCGCATCGCGATGATGCTGGCTGTGGTTCCGCCGCAAATCCTCATTGGCGCATTAATTTTTTTCACGCCGCACGAGCTTTATCCGATTTACACCCTATGCGGACGCGCATTCACCAGCGTGAGTTCTATCACAGACCAGCAGATCGGTGGCTTGATCCTCTGGACTCAAGGGGCAATGATGAGTGTAATCGGTATATTGATCGTGATTCGTAAGGAATTGCGACAACCGAAACTTATTTCAGGCAGGCCTCTGCCGACAAAAAACTCCGTCGGATAAACCTAAAAAAAGCACGTGATCCACGAAAACTCAAAGTAGATACCGCTAGTTGTAGCTCGCTTTATCTACTTCATCCGGAAGTGTCTGAAGCTGGTCAATTAAAAGTAAAGTCTGCCGGATCAGCTAATTTAACTTTTTGTTCTACCGGAATACCGCCCCATGAGTCGAACATTTGTTTAAAAAGGCTGGCCACTTCCCACGCTATCCGGACGTAAGCGTTGCCACTCGACGAGTCGGGATCGCATTGCGGAAGCAGGTCCAGTCCCAAAACTTGATGCCTCATGTCGGCTTTTGCATGAGCCTCCCAGTAACCTTTGGGCGTCAATCCCAGTTCGGCCAGTTTCGGGTTTACAGCCGAAAACAAATCGCATGCGATGCTTTCCGACATCAAGTTGATTGTTATGATCTGATGAGCTATTGGCTCGCGAATAACGGAGCGGATTAAATACGCGCATATCGCCAGAGTTTCCAGGGTGGGCGGCACTGAGGTCGGCTCTTCATCGCTCGCCAGAAAGCCGAATTCACGCATCCATTCGGCAAGGTCCGCCGGATGCGTCACTTCTTCGGCTGCATGCTCGCCAAAAGCATTACGAAAGCGCGGGTCTTGACAGCCTCCGTAGCGCAAGGCTACTGCGGCAGTGAAGTCACAGGACAAATAATACAACTGCCGAATCCAATTGAAGTCTGCAGGAGAAGAGGCTTCAGCCAGTGTTTTAAAGAACACGCTCTGCCTTATGATGCTTGAATATTCTTCCTGAAGCTTCTTAAGCCACTGGCTGGTGGGTATTGTGCTGGTTTGCATAGATTCCTCCCAGTATTTACTGATTTATTTCGCGCCGCCTAGAGGCGCCTACTATGGGCATTCCTGGACCAATTGCTGTAATTAGTTACGGTTTCTTTTGCAGCGCACTCCGTAATGATGACACCTGACGCGTCGTCACCGGTGACGCCTTATTACCCCAGTTATTGCGAATGAAGCTAAGCACCTCGGCGATCTGACGGTCGGAAAGTTTTTCCGAAAAACCGGGCATTTCCTGGGGCTCAGGCCCCGTTCTCGTGTGCGCAGTCTTGCTTCCTTCCAGTAGCAGACGGATAAGCGAGGTAGCGTTTTCGGAGAGAACGATCGAATTTCCGGCGAGTTTCGGAAATTTACCCGTTTCGCCAATTCCGGTTTCCTGATGGCATTTCACGCAGAATGACTGGTAAAGGCCTGTGCCGGGCCGCTCCACTTCACCGGTTATCATTGACGACAGCAATATCGCAATGGCCGGCATGTCCGGTTTGTACGAGGCCTTTTCGCCGTATGCGGGAAGTGACTTCAGGTAATGTGCGATCGCATTCAGATCGTCTTTATGCAAATATTGCGTGCTGTTTTCGATGACTTCGATCATGCTGCCAAACGCAGCTATCTGCCCGCCGTGACCTGTTTCCAGGAATGCGGCGATATCGGCTTCAGACCATCGACCCAATCCGGAAGCGGGCTCTCCGGTGAGATTCGCCGCATACCAATTGTCCACCAAGGCCCCTCTTAAATACTTAGGAGACGATTCCGAATAAGCCTTTTCCTGAAAGCCAAGGCCGCGAGGCGTATGACAGGCTCCGCAATGGCCGAGCGACTGCACCAGATAGGCACCGCGATTCCACTGATAGTCACGATCGCTATGCGGTTTATAGCGCTCGTGTTTTAGGAAAACCAAATCCCAGAAAAACAGGCTCAAGCGTATATTGAAAGGGAAGGGCAGTTTTGTTTCGGGCGGCTTGTTGTTGACAGGCATCACCTTGTTCATGAAATAGACGTAAAGCGCATGAATATCGTCATCCGTAATAGCCGTGAACGACGGATAAGGCATTGCGGGATACAGGCGCCTGCCGTCCCTGGCAACGCCATTCCGGACTGCGCGGCTAAATTCATCCAGTGTATACTTGCCGATGCCATTGACGGGGTCCGGCGTAATGTTCGTCGAGTAAATTATTCCGAAAGGCGAATTGAGCGGCAGTCCTCCGGCAAACGGCGGGGCGTGCGGTCCGGCCGTATGGCAGGCTATACAGTCGCCTGCTCTGGCCAGATAGGCTCCCCGGCTTATGTCTGCCGGGTCAGCTTGTTGCGCCACGGCAAGACTCGATAATAATAGCGCACAGGCGCAGGCTACGACCTTGGCCGTCGTCCCATTTAAGGTACCCCTGAAGGTAGGCATGATAACTAAAACCATGAGCTGCACGGCGGCACCAGCAAAACTGCACAGATGTTGAATATAATCGCGACGAGAAAGATGAAACTCGACATGACGCTTAACGTTATTAAAAATCGGTTTCGATTCTCGCCGGCCTCTATGACCCCCGCTCCCTTGCCAACCAGCTTACGCTCAGACTGCCGCCATGAGGTCCATGCAACCAGACCGGACAGGAGAGCTACCGCGAAGCAGGCAATGCTGATTATGACCAGTATTACAGGCAACCCTTCCCAGATCGGTGCAGACACTGGCGACTGGTAGGGATAGCAGGCATGGGCTGCAAGCGGCTCGCTTAATGAAAATTGTGTTAGCCATGCGACCGGCGCGCCGAACAGACCCACTGCTATTTTTATCATGCTCAACCGGTCGCGACGTGGGGCAGGTGGGGTAATGGACGGATCGTGGTTGAATGAACGGTTCATAGTCTGATCTAGTAAAGGTATGGCGTTAGATACAAGGTTGTAAATACAAACAACCAGACCACATCGACAAAGTGCCAGTACAGCCCGCCAATGGTTACGGCGGCATAGCGTCTGTCATCAAAATAACCGAGCGCAATCCAAAGCAGAAGCACCATCAGGATGACCAGTCCTATGATGACATGAAGCATATGAAATCCGGTGATCGTGAAGTACAGCGATCCATACAGATTCGATGTCATATCGTAGGTTTTTTTACTCCACTCATTAAACTGAATGGCGACGAAGCACACGCCAAGAATAAGCGCCAACGCCATCGACGCAAGGCTCCAACGAAACAGCCTGCGCTGAATGCAGCGTTCGCTCACCCAAACGAACACACTGCTGGCGAGTAAAATTAAGGTATTCACGCCCGGCATGACCAGAATGGGCAGGCCGTCAGGCGGCCAGTGCTGCTCCGTTTGAGATGCCAGGTAGAAGTAGGTGAACAGCAGATAGCCGAACAGAGAGCCTTCGGTGACTATCAGAGCCAGCATCCCCCACCAGCCGCCGGAGCGTTTGCCCTCGCTTCCTACCGGCAGTGCATGGGCCGGTTGTGTTGCCTCAGCCATGGGCAGCCTCCTTATCGTGTTTGATATCCGGCACACGCTGGACAAGGGATTGTCTCGGCCACATCCATACCATCAGCGACAGGCTGCAAGCCAAAGCCATCAGCAGCGTAAAATCCCGCCAGTGCAGCAGCAAACCGACGAAAACCAGGGCACTAAACAGTCCGAGAAAGAAGGGGGTATAGGAATCATCCGGCATTTTGAGGATGATGTCCGGTTTGGCATCGAGCGGCGTCGTGCCTATCGTTTCCCGTCCTTCCATCAGCAAATAACCTTGTTCTAGGCTGGAGCGGCCGCCACCTTCATCAAGCCGGTCCTCCCATAACGGATGGCGGCTGGCGACAAACGGAATGACCGCAAAGTTGTAGGCGGGCGGCGGCGAGCCCACAGCCCATTCCAGTGTCGGCGCATCCCAGGGATTCGAAGTCGCCGCCGTGCCGCGCTTCAGACTGACAAAGAAGTTGACCAGAAATATCAAAATGCCCGCGGCAAAGATGAATGATCCAACCGATGTAACCATGTTGACCGTGCTCCAGCCCATGTGTGGCGCATAGGTATATATGCGGCGCGGCATACCCAGCAGGCCAGCCACGTGCATCGGGAAGAAGCCCAGATTAAAGCCGATGAACATGACCCAGAAACTCCATTTTCCAAGCGTTTCATTCATCATGCGCCCGAAGAATTTGGGAAACCAGTAATAGATTCCGCCAATGACCGGAAACACATTGATGCCAAGCAACACATAGTGCAAGTGTGCGACGATAAAGTAGGTTTCGTTCAGCTGAAAATCCAGAGGCACGGCTGCCGTCATCACACCGGAAAGTCCGCCGATGACAAACAGGATGACAAAACCGGCGAAAAACAGGAACGGTGTATTGAACACAGGGCGTCCCAGCCAAATGGTGGCTATCCATGCGAACACGGCAACGGCGCTGGGGATGGAAATCACCATGCTGGCGGCGCCGAAAAACGACAGCGCAAGTGTTGGCAGGCCGGTGGCGAACATGTGATGTATCCAGACGCCGAAGCCGAGCAGCATGGTCGCCATGGTAGAAAGCGCAACCGCCGAGTATCCGACCAGGGGACGTCGGCAAAAGGTAGGCAGCGCATCGGATACGATACCCATGGCGGGAAGCACGACCGCATAAACCCAGGGATGTCCGAACATCCAGAACAGGTGCTGCCAGAGCAGGGGCTTGCCGCCATTTAGCACATCGAAGAAATGAGTACCGATTTGACGGTCCATCCACAGCAGAAAAAAGGCGAGACTGACTGAGGGAACGGCAAAAACATTCGCGACCGATGCGGTCAGTGTTCCCCAAACGAGGATCGGCACCCTGTCGATCGACATGCCGGGCGCGCGCATTCGAAATAACGTGACAATAAAATTGATAGACCCGACGGTTGTTGAAATCCCCAGTAACACCATGCCGAGCGCGTAGACATCAATGTTGGGGCCGGTGTTGTACTCCAGTCCTGCAAAGGGCACGTAGTTGAACCAGCCTGCGTTCGGCGCTTCTCCCAGAGGAAAACTGGCGTATAGGAATATACCGGCAAACAGGAAGATCCAGTACGACAGAGCGTTAAGGCGCGGGAACGCCATATCCCGCGAACCCAGCATAAGCGGCCATAAATAGTTGGAAAAACCAGACAGTATCGGCAGCGAGTACAGAAAGATCATCGTCACGCCGTGCATCGTGAAGAGTTGGCTGTATTGTTCCGGCGTCAGCAGGGTTTGGTCCGGACGTGCAAGCTGCAGACGCATGATCAGCGCTTCGACTCCCCCCATAAGCAAAAAAATAAATGCTGTGACGAGGTAACGCAGTCCTATGATTTTATGGTCAACCGTCGACAGCCAACCGCGCCATCCGGGAGCCGATTCCCATAATTGGGCTAGTCGTCTTTCGGCAGCCGATCCGATCGGAGCGCAGCCCACCTCAGGTACACGAGTGAGGCTGAGGTCGGGCGAACTTTGTGCGGCATCTGTCATGAGCAGCGCTTCCTAGTTAAGTGTCGATAAAAATGCGGACAGTGCGGCAATCTCTGCCGCCGTTAACACCATGCTGGGCATACGCGCACCCGGTTTGAGGTCCTGGGCGTGGGTAATCCATTGCACCAAATGATCAGGGGTATTGGTTAATAATCCGGCGGCAATCAAGCGGCGTGATTTCAAATGCGTCAAATCGGGTGCGTGGGCGCCTATAGCTTCGGTTCCACGAATGGCATGGCAACCGGCGCAACGGTCCAGAAAAAGTTTATGCCCTGCATTAACGTCGGTTGTGGAAGAAGTTGCGGCTGTTCTGCGCTGGGCATCTTGCCATTTCTGGAATTCAGCTGCATTTTGCGCAACAACCTCCAACCCCATGTGGGCATGCTGGACCCCGCAATACTGCGTGCATTGCCCACGATAGACACCCTCGGTATCGGCCTCGATCCATTGCTGATTGGTCAGGCCAGGGATCATTTGTGTTTTTCCGGCAAGCATCGGCACCCAAAAGGCATGAATCACATCTGCGCTTTTCAGCTTGACGAGAACGGGCTGTCCGACGGGGATATGTATCTCGTTTGCTGTAACAAAGCGGCGAGCGGGATTATCATCTTCATATTCGACCTTCCACCACCAGTCGTACCCCGTGACTGTCAGCGTCAGCGTTGGAGCATGTGTTGGTTTTGCGATCACATTGAGCGTAACCAATGTATAAATAGCCAGCGCAAACAAAATGCAGGTGGATATGCCGGTCCCAATATAAATCCATAGCATCCCTTCATCTTCGTGGCCGATTGCGCGGGGATCTTCAGGGCGGCGCTTACGCAGGATTGCCCAGACCAGGAGTAGCGCTATGATGATGAAGATTGCAACCACAAGCGCGGCAAACACCCATCCCAAATACATCGTGGGTGTCGCGGCCGGGCCGTAACTATGCAAAAAGTAGTTAAGGGGAGCGGCTTCGTTTACCTCTGATACAGCGGAAGTTGGCGCAGCTGTGAGGACGCATAAAAAAAATGCGCAATTGCCCGGGACACCTTGGCGAAATATGGATCCGGAACCGTTCATAGATTTGGCCTGAACCTGTTCAGACAGTTGTTAGGCTGATTGCTTCTTTGCCACTTCTGCAACGTGGCTCCCCTGGAAATGGGCGATTTTTATTTCATTCTCTGACGGTTGACGGCTGCCGTCGCCGCCAGCAAGAGTGCTTGCACCATAGGGCGATCCTCCGGTGATTTCACTCATGTTCATGATCTCCATGCAGGAATAGGGAACTCCCACGATGATCATACCGTGATGTAACAAGGTGCTGTGAAACGAGGTGATTGTGGTTTCCTGTCCGCCGTGCTGCGTGGCTGTGGACGTGAACACGCTGCCCACCTTGCCAATCAGGCTGCCATTCAGCCACAATCGGCCGGTCTGGTCTAGAAAATTGCGCATTTGTGCGCACATGTTGCCGAAACGTGTCGGCGTGCCAAAGATGATAGCGTCGTAGTCCGGCAATTCGTCCACCGTCGCAATCTGGGCTGTTTGATCGAGCTTGGCGCCAGCCTTTCGGGCAACGTCTTCCGGCATCAGTTCTGGCACTCGCTTGATGGTGACCTCGATGCCTTCGATGCTACGCGCGCCTTCTGCGACCGCTTTCGCCATGGTTTCGATGTGGCCATACATACTGTAATAAAGAACGAGAACTTTTGTCATGTTGAATCTCCTTATTGCGAGTGGTCTTGCAGTGATCCTGACGTAAAGCTAACCGGGCGGCTACGAGGTCTCAAAAACGAGAAATGGTCTCATGGCCGCACTCCGGTTGATCGCAATTTCAGGTATTTAATTTTACCCATATACTAATTTTTTCAGCAAAGGTCGACAGTATCGGGATAACACGTAACGTTTTTTATCCTGATTGACTCTTTAATCGTGTGCCGCGAGCGGATGATGCTGCACATTTTCCTGGGCAATCACTTCGGAAGGCGTCGGTTCCCCTGCAACAGCGCGTTTTATCGCCAGCTTGGTGGCTTCATAATTCCAATCCTGGATTTTATTGTTGTCTTCGGCCTCCCAGTGAATAAAAACACCCACGCAGATAAATATATCGTTGGCTTCTTCCAGGGGTATTACACCCTCTTTGACGCTATCGGCCACGGCCTTGGCCACGCCCCGTTCCGCCGGCCCGAACATTTGGGTAGCCTGTTTCTCGTTCTTGATCTCGACCTTGTTGAACATCACGGTGTTGGGTTTGGTCATAAGATTGGGAGCGATCAAGGCAAGCAAGGAGTTATCGCCCCGTTTTTGGTTAGTCAGAGTGGTGCAAAATGCAGTTTCTGCGGCGCTGCCACGTGGTCCCATGATCAGGTCAATGTGGGCTAATTCATTACCTTCACCTACCAGGGCTTCACCCACCAGTACTTTATCGATTTTTGGCATTTTCATGTTGGTTTCTCCGCTTAAGTTTTCAATTTAATCAATCCTTGAATTCATATGAGTCCAGTGAACAACAAAGAGCCCCCGTCGTTTTTGATTTTTCCCCTGCTGCTGTTAATTTCTACTTATCAAGGAGGGGCAAAGGCAGGCCGGTTGGGAAATACTTCAAGTCCGCCGACCATAACAGGGACCGGCATGATTTTAGTTTGAGACGAAATGTATTGTTCATTGATACCTCTCAAATCATAAGTTGGAATGCACTAGTTTTACTCGACCGTTGCATCAACCGCACAAGCAGTCGCGCTTTAGCTCCACTCGATATGACAAAAGCTCAAAATGCTTTTGTATATGAAAAATGTAACATGGCACGTCTCCGTTCTGTGAGTTAAGCAACGACAGGCTCGCCCCAGCAGATAAGCAGAACCTAGGTCATAGGTTATGTGGCTATCGGCAAGAATAAATATTCATGATCTGGATAATTTAAGGTCGATATATCCGCACCCAAGACTTATAACATTTGGATAAATTCATTGATATTCGTATAACCACTTATATCAATATCAGTTTCCTCTTAACTTAATTTCATAACTAGACATAACTTTATCCTTATAAAATTTACGAGTATTTTGAAATGTTCTATGTTGCGAGTTTCATTCTCTGTTTGGGCCCACAGTATGGGCATTTTTCAGAAAAATGCCCATACTGTGGTTTCCCTTCTTTCTTGGTCGCTGCAATCAACTTTCCGAGTGCCGACTAAAATCTTATGCTCTTTTACAAAAGCGTATCCAAAAATTCTTTCAAAACTGCGGCATTATTGAGACTGGTTTCCTTGGAGGCAAACAGGAGAGTGGCATTTTCATTTCCTATTTTGACGATAAGTTCCTGTACTGGATCAGGATTATTCTGTAATTCGGTAAAGTATTTGCGCTGGAATTCAGGCCATTTCTCCTGCTCATGCTGATACCAGCGGCGAAGCTCAGCTGAGGGCGCCACTTCCTTGGCCCAGAAATCGATCGCTGCGAGACAGGAGTCGAGTAGTCCCCAGAAGCGATAGTGCATGTGTTTTTACGCAGCGTTTTGTGCGGAGTGAAAATGCAGGCTTTCCGAAATCGCGTCGAGTCATTGGGATGATGTGAGCCACCCCTTGTTGGGTGGCGAACGAGAGACGCAGGACGGCTGGGGCAGCCGCAGGCATTAGCGGTCGTGTGTTTTTTGCTGCTTGTTGGGCAGGGATGCCCAAAAAAGCTTTCGCAAAAATAGCGACTCCCCGACTTGGCCTCAGCCTTTGAGAGGCCGCGCGGCCATAGGCGATCAACCAGAATGCGCATCCCGTCGCTATTCGCAGGTGGCTCATAAACACGTTTAATTTGAAGTCGCACCTTTAGTTTCCCAGTGTCAGAAGAGTTACCGTTTATTTAGGGAAGCGCTGAACAAATCATTTTGATTAATGGCTTACAAGCCCGTCACGACAAGAATCAACATGTTACCATTCATCCTCACCCTATCGAATGATTTAATCAGCGATTCACCAGACACCTAATTTAAATAGGGAACGGTTACCGACCCATTTAAGCAGGCAAGAATCTTTCACTCAGCACCTGATTATCCGGTACGCCTCTGCCTCGCGCCGCCGCTTCGGCGGCATCGATCAGGGCCGGCGGCCCACACAGGTAAATGTCGGGCAACATGGTCGCATCGGCCAGATCCTGAGCCAAGGCATCAACCGGCGTACCACAAAAGCCCTGCCAGCTATCATCGGGTTTCCATACGCAAAAAATCACCTGAAGCTGGGGCAGTTCCGCTTGTAGCGCTTGCAATTCAGCCTGGCAAAACAGTTCTTCGGCGCGGTTTGCGCCGAAATAAAGCTTCGCTGGATGCGGCTCCTGGAACTCGGCCATACGCCTCAGCATCGACAGCATCGGCGCCAGACCGGTGCCGCCGGCCACAAACCAGCGCGGTCTCAGGCCGCTTTCAGTCAGGCCGAAAGAGCCTTTTGGCCCATGAACGATCACAGTCTGCCCAACGGCCGCCTGCTCCCGCAGCCAGGTGGAAAAAACTCCGCCGGGTTGCAAACGGATCAAAAACTCCAGTCGCCCCTCCCAGTTGCCTGTATTGGCAAGGGAATAGGCGCGCTTGAGGTCTTGCCCCGGGACTTCCAGTTCCATGAACTGGCCGGGCTCAAATTCGGCTACGCTGCCGCCGTCTTCCACCGGAGCGAGGTGTAGTTCCAAGCGCAGGGTATTTTCACCGACGGCATCGAGGGCGGTAATTTCGGCGTTTCTTACCTTGATTTCGCCTATCAGTATACGGTCATGATCAAAGGGCAGGTCAATGCGCAAGTCGCTGCGCGGAAAGGTGCAACAGAGCAGAGTGCCTCCCTTTGCTTCATCAACTGCGGGCAGCGCGACTGGATTGTGTTTGCCCAAGGTAAAATCGCCGTTGGTAACATCGGCATAACACGTACCGCAGTTACCCTGTCCACACTGGGCGGGCAATACTATATGGGCATTGGCGGCAGCTTCCAGCAGATTCTGGTCATTGGCACATTCGAAACGGAGCTGCTGTCCGTCACGGGTGGTGAGTTCAATAGCGTGAGTATTCATGTTGTGTTTGGACTCCAAAAAAATGCCGCCGGAAAGGCTGTAAGTGTTCGAGCTCTCTTTGAAAAAGGGGGATTTCAAAGTGGAAGATGGGCTGAATTGTTACAAAAGGCTTATACATTCCGGCAGCGAGGGAGAGGATAAAGTTACGCCACTTTGCGCGTCAGCGATGCTTCGATGTCGGCCTGCGCTGTGGTAATGGGCTGCAACCCATACTTATCGACCAGCACCTGAACCAGGTTAGGCGTCAGGAAAGCAGGCAGGGTGGGGCCAAGGCGAATGTTGCGGATGCCCAGGGCCAGCAAGGTCAGCAACACGGCGGCTGCTTTTTGCTCAAACCAGGACACCACCAGAGACAAGGGCAGATCGTTCACGCCGCATTCAAAAGCGCCGGCCAGCGCGGTGGCAATTTTGATCGCCGAGTAGCTGTCGTTGCATTGGCCTATATCCAGCAAACGCGGAATGCCGCCGATATCGCCGAAGTCATGCTGATTGAAGCGGTATTTGGCGCAGCCCAGCGTCATTACCACGGTGTCCTCTGGCGCCTGTTCGGCGAACTCGGTATAGTAATTTCGACCGGGTGCGGCGCCGTCACAGCCGCCGACCAGGAAGAAGTGGCGAATGGCGCCGGACTTGACCCCATCAATCACCTTGTCGGCCACGCCCAGCACCGCATCGCGGCCGAAACCGATGGTGATCGATTTTTCGCTGACGTCATCTTTGAAACCGGGCAAGGCATTGGCGGCTTGGATCAACGGCGCAAAATTCTTGTCGCTGATGTGCCGCACGCCGGGCCAGCCTACCGGCCCTGCGGTAAAAATGCGCTGACGGTATTGAGGCTGCGGCTCGATAATGCAATTGGACGTCATCAAAATGGCACCGGGAAATTCGGCAAACTCTTTTTGCTGATCCTGCCAAGCGCCGCCGTAATTGCCGACCAGATGCGGATAAGCCTTGAGCTTCGGGTAAGCGTGAGCGGGCAGCATCTCGCCGTGCGTGTAGATATTGATGTCCGTATCCTTGGTTTGCTCCAGCAACGCGGCCAGATCGCCCAGGTCATGACCAGACACCAGTATGGCCTTGCCTTTGATCGGGGTAGTGCGCACTTGAGTCGGTTGCTGTGCACCGAAAGTGCCGGTGTTCGCCTCATCCAATAACTCCATCACCGTAAGGTTTAAAGTGCCCAGCGCCATGGACTGATTCAGCAGTGCATCGACATCGGCAGGGTCATTGCTTAGAAAATCCAGCGCATTTTCGATTCCGGAATAAACAGCATCGCTTTCCTTGCCCAGCACATAGGCATGGTGAGCATAGGCGCAAACGCCCTTGAGGCCGTAAAGCACCAACGAGCGCAGTCCTATGATATCAGCGCCCACTTGGTCCAGTCCGGCGTTGATGCCCACACCGGCGGCCTGTTTGAGCATCCCGTCCATGTCGGCGGCAGGCTGCCAGGCGGCAGGCCCGGTCAGTCCCTCAGGCGTTTTGCCTGATGCAAGCGCCGCTTGAGTGTAGCTCACTTTGACCCGGTCCCGTATCTGCGCGGCTTCCTGTATCAGGGTAACGAAGCGGGTGGCGTTGAAGTTTACGTTGGTTAAAGTGGTAAACATGGCGTACAGCATGAACTCACCGGCTGCATTATCCGGGGCATTCAGGGCACGGGCGCGTTTGGCGTACTGGGCAATGCCCTTGACGCCGTGAATCAGCAAATCCTGCAAATCGGAAGTCGTGGCATCTTTGCCGCACATGCCTTTGGCAGAAGCGCAACCGCTGACGACATTGGAGCGGTCGGTTTGTTCGCATTGGTAACAAAACATCTGGTACTCTCCTCAAGATTGAATAGTATTAATAAGTTCGGACATATTCTTTTTAGATTCATTGGTAAATTTCCCAATCAATTAAGTAAGAGCACTTACCGTGCCAAGCAAAAAACATTGTGTTTTCTGGGTTAGTCAAGGTATCGTTGTACTATTGACATCATCTTTGAGTTGTCTAATTGACAGCGTTGTTATCACTATGACTACAAACTTATTCTCCAGCTCGCTGATTTCCATTGTTGCCGACCTGTCCACCAACATGTCGGCAGAACAACGCTACCAACGCTTGTTGGAGCATTTGTGCCGGATTTTCCCGTGCGATGCGTCCGCGCTGCTCAAGTTTGAAAACCCTTATCTGATACCGCTGGCGGTTAACGGCTTATCGGAAGATACCTTGGGACGGCGTTTTATAATCAGTGAGCATCCGCGTCTGGCGCAGATTCTGGTCTCCGATCAACCGGTACGCTTTGCCGCCGATTCCGGCCTGCCCGATCCGTACGATGGACTGATCGAAACCGATCACGATCAGTTGCTGGTGCATGATTGCATGGGGGTTACGCTGTTTATCGATGGGGAACCCTGGGGCGTTTTAACTATGGACGCGCTGGCCCCCGGCACTTTTGACAATATCGACCCGGTGCAGCTCAACACCTTTATCAGCCTGACTGCCGCGACGGTCAAGGCTGCGGGGCTGATTGCCTCTCTGGAGCAGCGGGTGCGTTATGTGACCCAAACTTTATTCAAGGAAAATACCGACCAAGACATGATCGGCGACAGCGACTGTATGCGGAATTTACGCAACGAAATTTCCATCGTTGCACCGTCGGAACTGGCCGTCTTGATTTTGGGCGAAACGGGCGTGGGCAAGGAACTGGTTGCACGGCGCATTCATCTGGAATCGGCTCGCGCCGATCAGGTCATGGTCTATGTCAATTGCGCGGCATTGCCTGAGAGTATCGCCGAGAGCGAATTATTCGGCCATACCAAAGGCGCGTTTTCCGGCGCCGTTAGCGATCGAACCGGCAAGTTTGAGCTGGCTGACGGCGGCACGATTTTTCTGGATGAAATCGGTGAGCTGCCGCTTTCGATTCAGGCGAAGTTATTGCGCACCTTGCAGAATGGCGAGATACAGCGCGTCGGCAGCGACAAACAGATCAAGGTTAATGTACGGATCATTGCCGCAACCAACCGCAATTTGCAACAGGAAGTCGCGGCGGGCCAGTTTCGCCCGGATCTATACCATCGTCTGGCCGTTTATCCGATGCACGTTCCGGCATTGCGTGAGCGTGGAAAAGACATTTTGCTGCTGGCAGGCGCTTTCCTGGAAAAAAACCAGCAGCGTCTGGGCATTAAAAAGTTGCGTCTGGATCAGGGTGCCAAAAAAGCCTTATTGGATTACCACTGGCCGGGCAACATTCGTGAACTGGAGCATTTACTCAGTCGGGCGGCACTAAAATCAGCGACCCAGGAAAATCGCCAGGCGGATTTTATAACAATTTCCCAGGCCTATTTGGATATCGTGCCGGGGCCGTTGAATGATCCGCACAGCAACTCTGTGACCGATTCAGCGACGCCTTCAGCCGCACCGATAGATTTTAAGCATGCAGTTGACGAGTTTCAGCGTCAACTCATCCAGAAGCAACTTGCAGCGCAGCAGGGCAATATGGCCGCTACGGCGCGAGTGTTGGGGCTGGATCGGGGTAACTTTCATCGTTTGCTAAAACGATTGGTGGTTAAAACTGAAACCTGATTGTTTGTTGCCTGCATGGAGGCAGTTAAGGGTGGCCTATTCAGTCATCGCTTTTTGTTGCTCAACAACGGCCAATGAACGCAAGCTTTCCAGCACCTGTTGCAACACAATGGAATCGCTGTCGCGCGGAAAAACCATATACGCGGGCAATCTAAATTGCAGGCTGCCAGGCACATGGAACAATTTTTTGGCCTGGATTAAAGGCTCAGCCATACGCATAGGCAGAAAACATGAACCGCCATTGCGGAGAATTAACTGCACCCCCAGCCAGCCGATATTGACCACTTGAGGAGGGCGTTCCAGGTCAGGATAGCTGCTGCTGTGCTGCGCGTAAAATGCCGGTCCCCAGTCGACATAAATGTAATCCTCGTTCGGCCACGGCTTGTCCGGATCGGTGGTCATCAGCACCAGCGTTTCATCAAATAGATGCTCGATCTGGAGACCGGGGTTATGCTGCGGCGTGTACATCATGCCCACATCCATCCTGCCTTCTATGAGTCCCCGCATTAGATCTTCTTCAAAACCAATTTCGCTACGAATCGAAATATCCGGAGCCTGCTTTCGCAATTCGCCAACCCATCGGGGCAGCAACTCCTCCCATAAGGCAATCCGCGCACCCACTGTAATGCTGGCACTATAACGGCTGGGCAAGCCAATATCATGCCGAGCCTGTTCCAGTGTTAGCAACAGGGACTTTGCATGACGCAAAAAGCGTTGGCCCGGGAGCGTTAACACGGCACCGGAGCGGTTGCGCACAAATAGGGTAACGCCCAGATAGGATTCCAGTCGCTGAATACGTGTGCTTACTGTCGATTGGGTCACATGCAGTCTATTGGCCGCTTCAAGAAAGCTGCCATTGGCGACTACGCCCAAAAAAGTTCTGATTTGATCTATGTCCATAATATTAATATCGGATATATCGATACTAATGTCCAATAAATATCGTTTGTCTTATATGACTATAAGTTCCTATATTATAAATAAGTAGATTGATAAATCTCTTGCAGCAAAATTTCTAACTCTGCCTGGAGAAACAAATGACTCAAAATGACCTTTCTGCCTGGCGCAGTAAAAAAAGTAAAGCTCTAAGTAAAAAATGGACTGTCGGTACGCCAACTTATCGAAAGATATTGAATGTCGCACACATCGGCCACTTTCTCGAAAAAATACATCATTTGTGGCGATTCTTGCCAACCATGAAAAGCTGTGGCGTATTGCTCCCGGTACTCTTAGTATTGAGCGGTTGCCTTGCCTCGCCGATCAAACCGTCGCACTCCAGGATGGGTGAGATGCGCACGATTCTTGTGGTGCCCGTGGAATCGCCGCCGCTGGAGGTGATACCTGATCAGATTGAAACCCGGTTTCCGGTGTATAGCCAGTATCAGGCCATGCCGTACTATCTGTTCCTGGAACAGAGTATCTACAAAAATCCTGGTGGAGTACTCATCTCTGGCCTGGTAAGTCAAGATGACATTGTGCCCATAGCAGATCTTCACCAGCCATCGGCCTCAACGGAAAAAATCGCCAGCCTGGAGTCCGCATCATCGGTTCCGGAGAACTGGACGCCAACTTTCATATTAGCGCAGGAAGCAGTCTCGCAACTGCATGGGGAAAGAGTCAAAGCAATGCTAAGCAAGCAATATTACCGCCTTCCCATTGCAAGCGGGGATCGCAACGCCAATCTCGGTAACTGGCATGATGCCATTGAGCAATGGTATGACCAGAATATGTCATCCGTTGATTATCGGCAGCCTGAGCTGGAACAGGTTGATGCCATATTGGAAGTGGGTATCGGCACATACAGGATTTTTGATGCACAAACCTCATTGCAGGTTTTGCTCAAGCTGATCGATCCCAATACCCGGCAAGTCATCGGAAGAATCAGCGCGAAAACCTTCTCTGCTGAGGACTCGCCACAAACCTTGCTCAATCATGAGGCCGAAAAGTTCAAGCAGCTTGTAACCCTGATGGGCGCACAACTGCTTACCCGCGCATTCGGTGATCTCGGGCTGCCACTGGATGTGACGGGGCAGCCCATCAACTATCTCCAATCAGCGGCTGACACCTTAACACCATGACCATCGTCTACGCCAAGTGGCTGCAAGGCTGGCGTTTCATCCTGTTGGGACACTTAGCCGTACTCTTTAATGTCTACAGAATGTCAGGAAACGTCTTCATCGCCGGTTTGATCAGTGAAGGCGAGCAGGGTTTGACTATTCAGGATGACCAGTCGCCACCGAGCCTGGCGATCGTTTCCGTGCCGGAACAGGCCTGGATGCCAACGCTCGTTTTGGCCCAACAAGCGGCAATGCAGTTGACAGAAAAAAACATTAAAGTCATATTGAGTCGATATTATTATCGTCTGGCCGATGCAGATCGCAATGCACAGTTAACGCATTGGCATGACGCCATTTCGGAATGGTATGGACAGAATGTTACGATTGCCGATTATCAAGACTACGCCGGTATCGACGCGGTTTTAGAGTTGGGGTTCGGAAATTACCGGATTTTTGAAGGGCAGCCTTCGGTGCAAGTGCTGATGAAGTTGATTGATCCTCGCACCCGGCAAGTGATTGCCCGGATTCGTGCGCAGACTTTTGCTGCCGGGGATGTCCGGCAAATTACACTTAATCAGGACAGCGAGCCATTTAAACAGTTGGTGTCGGAAATGAGTTTGTCCGTTTTAAAACAAGGATTAAATGATTTTGGCTGGCGGCTGTAATAACTTGTCACAGACCGGCAAACAGTGCTGTGATTGAATAGGAACCCAAAACCTGATGTCTATAATCGAAGAAAAACAGCTCCAGGGATGGCGTTTTGTCTTATTCAACATCTGCTTGGGCCTGAGCCATGCGCTGGTCATATTTAACGCCGGGGCGTATATCGCGATGCTGCCGCGGGTCGCTGCGGGCCTGGGTATTCCGCCTAGCTATGCTGTCTGGACGCAGACCGATTACATGATCGGGCTGGCACTTGCTTTTCCGGTGGGTAGCTGGTTCTCGCGGCGGATGGGTGAATATCGCCCCTTTGTTGCGGCCTTTTTTGTGTTTGCATTGGCATCTGTTATCTGTGCCACTGCGACCTCGTTTTACGGCTATTTGGCCGGGCGCATACTGCTGGGTTTTGCCGGGGGCTTGACGCTGCCTTTAGGGCAATCTTTGCTGATCAAGGAATATCCTGATAACAGGAAATCCATCGGCATTGGCGTTTGGAGCGTGTTTACCTTGACGCCGTTTACCTTCGGGCCGCCTATAGGCGGCTGGATAGCCGACACGCTCGGCTGGCGCTGGCTATTTTGGTTCAATATCCCGACAGCACTGGCCATCGGCGGCATCATCGGCGCATTGCTTTATCAACGCGGCAGTAAGCGTATCAGGCATCGTTTCGATACCGTGGGTTTTGTGCTGATTACCCTGGCGCTGTTCGGCTTTCAAACCTTGCTAAACCAAGGCAATGACTTGGACTGGAATAATTCGTTGTATATCAACAGCCTGATTTTTTTTATCGCCGTCACGCTGATTTATTGGGTGATCTGGGAATTGAGCCTGCGGCGTCCTTTTTTGGATATAAGTTTGTTCGCGCATCGGAATTTTACGATTGGCGCGGTAATCCTGTTCGTGGGGTTTCTTTACTTTCAAGGACTGGTGTCGTTGTTGATTGTGCAACTGCAACTATCGCTCGGTTATTCATCGTTGCTGGCCGGATTGGTGTTCCTGCCAACGGCTATTTTCGCCAAACCGATGGCCAGCGTGTTTCACGAAATCGTCAAACGCTACGATGCCCGTTTGCTAGCGTCGATTAATTTAATGGGCTTTGCGGCGACCTATTTCTGGCTGAGCCGGTTCGACGGTCAGGATGCTTTCGCACAACTGTTCTGGCCCAAATTACTGGAAGGTGCTTGCCTGGGCAGCTTCTTCGTGCCGCTCACTGCCTTGCTACTGCATGGACTCCCGCCGGAGCGCCAATGGCGTGCGATAGAACTGGCAAGCCTGATGCGCATTGCCGCCGGCGCCATCGGCATCTCGGTCCAAGGTATTGTGCTTTATCAACGGGCGCCGGTGCATATGACGCGATTTGCCGAAATCTACACGCCGCTGGACTCACGCCTTGAGCAAACCTTAGACACTTTGATTTCGGCTGGTTTTAGCGAATCGACAGCTGTCGCCAAATTGGCAAAACTGGTCGGTAGGCACTCGAATATTCACGCTATGAATGATGCTTTCTGGATAGCAGGTTGCAGCTTTGTAGGCATGGCGATACTGGTGTGGTTTGCGAACCCAACCAAGCAGCCTGCCAAACGAACACAGAGCCAAGCCCAGCGTCGTGAAACGCAAGAAATACTTGTGGAGGAACCCTGATGAAACCGGGTTGCCGCTGCCGATTTTTAGCGCATTGGGCCTGTTGCGTGACTGTATTGCTAACGGCGAACGGTTGCGCCTGGTTTGGTGATGAAACCAAACGTGCGGAGATGATGGCCATACCAGACATGTCGCAAACCCTGGCGGCGGCCCACCCACCTCTGTCGGCCAATACACCATGGCCGAAATCAACCTGGTGGGAAATCTTCGAAACCCCGGCATTGAACCAACTGATAAACGCGGCCTTGGCTGACAATCCCAATTTCAAGGCGGCGGCAGCGCGTTTACGGCAATCTCAAACCATGGTCGATGCGCAGGCGGCGGAGCTTTATCCCACCGTTGATGCCAATGTCAGTTTCAGCGCCCAGCGTTACTCAGCCAATAGCACTCAGGCCAAATTTGCCGGGGAACATTTCCGGCAGCTTCTGATCAATCCGTTGATATTACGTTATCACCTGGATTTCTGGGGACGTGACCAGGCGGCGCTGGAAGCGGCCGTCGGCAAGTCGCTTGCGGTGGAAACCGAGCTGGCCGACGCTAAATTGTTATTGGCCTCGGCAGTTGCAGGTAGTTATTTCGATTTGGTGGCGGCCAGCGAAAAACTGACTCTCGCAGAAAAAATCGTGGCCGACCGGGAAGCGTTGTTATCGCTGCATCAAACCCGTCTGGCAAGCGGCTTGGTGACCGCCGCGCCGTTGCTGCAAGCAAAAATAGCGCTCAATGCGGCGCAACATATTGAAGCCGGCGCGCGAGCAGAAGTCGATTTGCAAAAAAACCTGTTGGCCACACTCGCCGGAAAAGCCCCCGATTGGGGGCGCAGTATTGTGATCGAACACGGCGTTTTTCCCAATCGCTTGGCTTTACCGGCAGATTTGCCGCTGCATTTGCTGTCACACCGGCCCGATGTCACCGCCGCACGGCTGCATGCGCAAGCTGCCGCCCAGGAAATCAAAGTTGCTGAAACCGCCTTCTATCCTGACGTTAACCTGATTGCTTTTACCGGCTTGCACAGCGCTAGCGTGACCGACATACTGCTGGAGGGTTCCAGTCTTGCCTATGCAGTCGGCCCGTCGATCGACTTTCCGATCTTTGAAGGCGGCCGCTTGCGGGCCAATCTGAGCTATCAGGAAGCCATTTATGATGCCGCTGTGGAACGGTATAACGGCAGTCTCCTGCATGCGGTTCAGGAAGTGGCTGATACCTTTACACGATGGCGTGAAATTGACGAGCGGCTTGCCGAACAGCAGCAAACCGTTGCCGACGCCGCCGAAGCTGAGCGCCTTGCCGATAGTCTCAGCCGGACCGGTCTTAACGACCGCAGTGAGTTAATGTTGGCGCGCCTGGAAGAGCATCAGCAACGCTTTCGATTGGCAACGCTGGAAGGCGAGCATTTTAAAACCACCGTGCAGGTCATTAAGGCGCTGGGCGGCGGCTATTCGGAAAATACGACTAAAACTCAATAAAACCACTATGCAAACTAAGATTCGCCCCAAGGAAATTATTTATCAACGCAACCGTCGTCTAAAAGTGGTGACCTTGTTGATAGTATTGGTGTGTCTGGGCTATTTCGGCTATTGGTGGTCAGTTCACCGTGGCTGGGTTGCCACTGACGATGCGTTTGTGATGGGACACCTGATTACCTTGAAGGCGCAGACTGAGGGCACTGTCGCAGAGATCCTGGCAGAAAACACGCAGTATGTGCAAAAGGGCGACGTGCTGGTCAGGCTGGATGGCGCCCATGCGGCAATTGCCTTGCAACAGGCCGAAGCCGAGTTGGGCGAAACCGTGCGTAATATTGTCACTTTGACGGCGAAAGTCGACACGCTTAAACAGCGAATTATCGCCAAAGAAGCCGCACTGAATCAGGTTCGCCACGATCTTGGTCGCTTTAAAGCGGCAGCGCACGACGGCGCGGTGTCCGAGCAACAAGTCCAGAACACCCAAGACCGGCTACGTGAGCTGGAAGCTTCGATTGGTGAAACACAGGCCGAAAAAACAGGTATTGAAGCGCAAGTTGCCGGTATTGCAATCGAAAATCACCCCGCTGTCGAAAAAGCCAAGAGCCGGGTTCGCACTGCTTTTCTAAATTATCAACGCCGTAACGTTATGGCGCCGGTATCGGGTTATATCGCCAAACGCAAGGCGCAAATCGGTGATAACGTTAAAGCTGGTGCACCTCTACTGGCGATTGTGCCGCTGGACGACCTGTGGATAGACGCCAATTTTCTGGAAACCCAGATCGCCGGAATCCGTCCGGGACAATCGGCTGACATCCGGGTCGATGCATACGGCGATGATCTGGTCTATCACGGCAAAGTGGAAGGCATCACGCCAGGCACCGGCAGCACGTTTGCGCTCTTGCCTACCGATAATGCCACCGGCAACTTTATTCATGTCGCCGAACGCGTGCAGGTGCGGATTAGCCTGGACCCCAAAGAGCTAAAGGACAATCCCTTACAGCCAGGGCTTTCTACGATCACCCGCATCAATATCAATGAAGAAGGGCAACCGTTGTTAACGTCCTCGGTTCGCGTCGATGGCGATGCTTATCGAACCGGGATTTACGATCACGAATTAGACGGTGTAGATCAACGTATCCAACAGATTATTGCGTCGAACAAACGCTAAAACATGAGCGGTTTAAAGAGGCGGCAGTTTCCACCCCGGAGTATGAGACTGACATCTATGTTGATGAACTTGCCGATGCGGAAACCCAGGCCAAAGAAATTATTATGGCTAATTTGATTCAAAAAGATGAGACATTAGAGTCAAATTGTAAATCACCCGAATCAGTAGCCCACTAAAAATTCCAGCACTTATCGATGATGTTGCTTTTATGTTTGCCAGTGCGTGCTGTGAAGTCATTTTTAGCCTTAAAGAATAGCAATCAAGCACTTCCTGCATGGAAAGGAATAGCCATAATCCGGCGAACAACGCGGGATTAGTAAACGACTTTCGCCTATCGGGCAACTTGATTAAAAATGTACGTGAGGATTCTGCTTTTTAGTCCGCCGCTACAGTCCATCGTACATAACTATTGGCTAGAACAAAATCTGGCAGGGCCGACTTGGAAGCCGTCTGCATAGTTTCATCATTGATGAGATGGAATACCATTTGAAATGTGTTAGCATTGCAATTGCCTTGGGATTTCTCAGGTAAAGAACCCCCCTCTAACAATACTTATAAGGATACTGTTATGAAAACTAAAGCAATTTTAGCTGCAAGTTTAGTTACTTTGGCGTTATTGGCTGGCTGCAACAAAGAAAAGGAATCCACCTCTACCACTACTACTACAAGTGATACAACAACATCAGCTCCGGCTCCGGCTGAAGCACCAGCTACAACTAAAACTCAGGAATCGACCACTACTACCACCGAAACAGAAAAAAAATAATATACGATTCGCCGGTACCCAATCTTCTGATTGGGTACCGTATCTTGCAAGCTTCCCATACAGACTGCTTAACGTCCTGACCTCCGTAGTAAAAATTCCTTAGCATCCGCAACATCGGTTAATATTTGCATCTACGATTATCCACCTATCATTTTTTCTGAATCATGTTTTTTGCCAAGGATTTTATTGAGACCGCTGAAGGGCTTATTTTCGCCGTTGTAGGGCAGGGCCTGGAAGATGGCAAAGCGCTGTGTTTTTTGCGCTATGTGTATGAGTCTTCCGGCTGGAGAAAATACCAGACTGTAGAGGCAAATGCTTTCCTTGAACAAAATCACCCCGATTATCTGCATTACTCACCGGTTTTAGATGCGCATTTGCATGCGGTCGCAACGGAGCGGATCGTAAAACATCATCAGCCCAAACATAGATTGCTGCAGATTATCCAGTCAGATCGACATGATGCTGTTGAGCGGGACCTGTTCCGGTTGTGTGAGTTATTTGGGCAACACGGGCTGGATTTGGCGCAAACCGGGATTACGGGATCAATATTGGTTGGCGTGCAAAATCAAGGTTCGGATATTGATCTGGTTTGTTATGACAGGGATGTATTTCACCAATGCAGGGCAATTACCGGCAAGCTTATCGAGTCAGGGGCGTTGCAGGAACTGAATGATCTGGATTGGCGTCAATCTTATGATCGACGTTCATGCGAATTGAGTTATGAGGAATATGTCTGGCATGAGCGGCGTAAAGCCAACAAGGCCGTCATCAACGGGCGGAAATTTGATTTGAATTTCATTGACCATTTCGCAAGTTTAGAGGCTGTCAGTTATCAAAAATACGGGGCGATTACTTTGCAATGCAGGGTGGTCGATGATGCTCATGGATTTGATTATCCGGCCAGATTTAAAATAGACCATGAGCAGATCGATACGGTGGTCAGCTTTACGGCAACCTATACGGGGCAGGCTGTCAGAGGTGAATGGGTTGAAGTTTCAGGCGTACTGGAGCAAACGCAACAGGGCGTCAAACGCATCGTGGTGGGCGCCAGTCGTGAAGCGCACGGGGAATATATCAAGGTTATTGAGTGCTCAAGTTAGCTGATTTCTCCGCGGTTATTTTTGATATGGACGGGCTGGTCCTGGATACCGAGCCCACCTATTTTCTTGCCTGGCAGCAGGCTGCAAGCGCGATGGGTTGTTATTTGTCTGAGCAGTTTTGCCTTTCGCTGTCAGGATTGCACTATAAAGACGTAGAGTTAAAGCTGATCGAATATTGCGGTTCTGATTTTAATCTGCAAACGTTTAACCGGTTAAGCGGCGAGTTTTGGCGCAAGAACGTTACTGCCAATGGCATAAAAACCAGGCATGGATTTACCGGGTTGCTGAATTTGCTCATCCAGCAAAAAGTCCCCTATTGCCTGGCTACTAACAGTCTCGCTGTAAATGCCTTGGAATGTCTTGAGCTGGCTAGGATAAAGGATGTTTTTCCAGTTATTGTCACCCGCGATCATGTCCTGCAAGGCAAGCCGGAGCCTGATATTTTCTTGAAAGCGGCCGAGTTGATGCAGGTTAATATCAGCCGGTGTCTGGCCATTGAAGACTCACATGCCGGAATTGAGGCAGCATCCAGAGCCGGGACTTTTTCAGTGTTTATACCTTCAATACTGCCGGCTGATCCGCTGACCGTCGAGCTGTGCGATCTGATGATGAATGATCTGGCGCAATTGACGGCCGCTATCCGCGCTTAGTTCGCAGCCGATAGGCTGATCATGTATAATTTTTGCAACTTTTCGCATTACAAGATTGCATACCCTTTGATGGTTCAACATTCTAAAGTCTCAGTCATTGCCCCAGCCCGATTACACATGGGGTTCATCGATCTAAGCGGATCATTGGGCCGTCATTTCGGAAGCATCGGCGTTGCGCTCAACGAAATCAACACGAGATTGTCGGTAACCGGCGCCGGGCAACTCACCATTACCGGCCCTGCCGCACAGCGGGCAGAAAAATGCGTCGCCATGCTTTGTCAGGCGTTAAATGTTTCCGACAAACTGAATATCACGATAGAAGCGGCTATTCCTGAGCATGTGGGTTTGGGTTCAGGCACGCAAATGTCGATGGCAATCGGCGCCGCGCTTAATGAATTTTACGGTTTAGGCCTTACTGTGCGTGATATTGCCGCCTTGACGGACAGAGGCTTGCGTTCCGGCATCGGCATCGGCGTTTTTGAACAGGGCGGTCTGGTGGTTGATGGCGGTCGCGGCGAAAAAACCATCACGCCTCCGGTTTTGTCGCACATGGATATACCGGAGAATTGGCGGTTTATTCTGGTATTTGATTCACGAGGCCAGGGACTGCATGGACAGCAGGAAATACAGGCATTCAAGGAGCTGCCGTCTTTCCCCCGGGAGGAAGCCGCGCGCTTATGCTATTTGCTGCTGATGCAAGGCTTACCCGCAGTAGCCGAAAACGACATCATTAAATTCGGCGATGTGATTACCCAGCTGCAACGCTCGGTCGGAGAGCATTTTTCATCGGCTCAGGGCGGTGTTTTTACCAGTCCTGAGGTCGCACAGGCCATGAAATGGTTTGAACAGCAAGGTGCGGTGGCTATCGGCCAAACCTCATGGGGGCCAACCGGATTTTGCGCGATAGCCGGCGTAGAGCTGGCTGAATCTTTGGCCCGCCAGGCCAGAGCGGAATTTGCGCATTTTGAACAATTGAGTTTTGTTGTCGCCAGTGCACGGAATAGCGGAGGGGATGTTTTTGTCGGTTAGTAAGGCTCTTTGAAGTAGGCCTGTAGCGTGGAAACGATACTGATAGTCGCCAGTTCAGGACGCATGCTGGCGCAGGCTGCAAAAAATGCCGGCTTGAAGCCCTTGGTCATTGATTTATTTGCTGATCTTGACATGCAAGGCTACGCAGAAGATTTCCGCCAGATAAAATCATTAGCCAAAAAAGACTTGGCACCAGCAGTAGACTATTTTGTTGAGCGTTATGCGGTAGCTCACGTCATTTACGGTAGCGGTTTTGAATATTATCCTGAAAGCCTTGGTTATTTGTGCAGCCGGTTGATGCTTCTCGGCAATCATCCTGATGTTTTCGTCAAGCTACAGAATAAGCAAACATTCTTCTTAACACTTGATGATCTAAATATCCCCCATCCTGAGGTTGCTTTTAGCGCACCTGATTCCGCCGATGATTGGCTGCTCAAGCCTATGCAAGGGCAGGGCGGTGTCGGGATAAGGCGTTACCATGCTGATGACAGCGCAACGGCATCGGTTTACTGGCAGAAATTTCAAGTTGGTACGCAACATTCGGCGTTGTTTCTGGCTGACGGGCAGCAGGTGCAAGTCATCGGTTTTAATACCCAATGGTGTGTCAGCCTGGGTGAGGCGCAGGAATATGTTTTTTCGGGCGTAATCAATGGCGCTGATCTGTCGGATGCGCACAAGGCAGTGATAACAGGCTGGATAAAGCAAATGGCTCCGGTATTTGAGCTAAGAGGGTTGAATTCCCTGGATTTTATTCATGCGGATGATTGCAGCTATGTTCTGGAAATCAACCCGCGTCCTTCTGCCAGCATGCAGTTATATGATGAGGATTTGCTTGTCCGGCATATCAGGGCCTGTCAGGGTGCGTTCGCGATTGATGCGCTTCCCTCGTCAGCACATCCTACAGGCTACCAAATTGTTTATGTCGGGCAGGATTTGACCATTCCCGATCAGTTCGAATGGCCCGAATGGTGCATGGATTTGCCCAGATCCGGCGATATGTGTCGCGCTGGACAGCCGATTTGCAGTATCATTGCGCACCAAAAAGAATCACGGTCAGTTTTAGAACAGTTACAGACTAAACAACAACTTATCATTAATAAACTAGAAGGTTTTCACCGTCATGGAATATACAGCTAGCGTTAATAAATTAACCCAGCCATTAGTAAAGCAATTGATTGATAATGCCGATAAATTAAGAGTCGGCGTAGAAAAATTGGCCAATGGCTGCACCATTATTGATGCTGGCATTAAAGTGCCTGGCGGTATTGAAGCAGGCCGGATTATTGCTGAAATCTGCCTGGGCGGCATGGGTACAGTGACTATCAGCCATAGCTCCTATACGGATAACTGGCCATTGTCGGTCAACGTCCATACCGGCAATCCGGTTTTGGGTTGTTTGGGCAGCCAATATGCAGGCTGGAGCTTGTCGCATGAGAAATATTACGCATTAGGTTCAGGTCCTGCTCGTGCAATGGCAACCAAGATCAAAGATGGCAATCAAGAACCAGTTGAAGAACTGTACAAGGAGTTGGGTTATCAGGACAGCAACGATTCTACGGTTTTAGTGATTGAAAATGATGCGGTTCCACCGGTTGAAATCGTTGAAAAAGTCGCTGCCGCCTGCAAAGTTGATCCATCGAAACTGACTATCATCGTTACGCCAACCAGCAGTCTGGCGGGTGGCGTGCAAGTGGTGGCGCGAGTGCTTGAAGTAGCCATGCATAAAGCCCATGCCTTGCATTTTCCATTAGAAAACATTATAGACGGCAGCGGCAGCGCACCAATCTGTCCTCCGCACCCTAATTTTGTAAAAGCAATGGGCCGTACCAATGATGCGATCCTGTTCGCAGGCCAGGTCCATATCTTCGTAAAAGGCTGCGATGAAGCCGCTGAAAAGCTGGCTAAGGAATTGCCAAGTTCAACCTCTAAAGATTACGGCAAACCTTTTGCGGATATCTTCAAGCAATATGAATACGATTTCTTCAAAATCGATGCCATGCTGTTTAGCCCTGCCAGCGTTATCGTGACAGCGGTTGAGTCCGGCAAAAGCTTCCGGGCTGGCAAGCTGGATAATGCTTTATTAGACCAGTCGTTTGGGGCGTAGAGCTTAAGCGTGGGTCGTATAGTACTTTTTACCGATGATCCGGGCTGGCATGGCAAGCAACTGCGCCTTGCTTTTGCAAGCCGGGGTTACACCTGCGACTATGTTTCGCTGACAGAATGCAGGTTTGGAATTGAACCTGGCCGGATTCCGGTTTTTATTCCAGGGTTTGAGCAGTCGCTTCCTGATGCCGTTTTTGTGCGCGGAGTACCCGGCGGTTCGCTTGAGGAAGTTGTCTTGTATCTGGATATCCTGCATGCGTTAAAAGCAATGGGTATTCCTGTCTATAATGATGGGCATGCTGTAGAACGCAGTGTTGACAAGGGCATGACCAGTTTTTTGCTACACAATGCCGGATTGCCTACCCCGATGACGTGGGTGTTGCGGGACAGGGCGGAAGCGTTGAGTATTGCGGAAACTGAATTGAAAAAGGGAAATTTGTTGATCAGCAAGCCGTTGTTTGGTTCGCAGGGTGAAGGTATTCGGCGCATCGAAAAGATGACTGATTTATTCTGGTTAACCAGCAGTCATGGCGTTTATTACCTGCAGCGCTTCGTACATTGCGAGGGCGTTGGTTTTTCAGATAACCGCGTTTTTGTCATTAATGGCAGAGCGGTTGCCGCAATGCGCAGGCGCGGAAAGTCCTGGCTGAATAACGTTGCCAAAGGGGCAGCGTGCGAACTGATTGACCTGGATCCTGAAATGACTGAGATAGCTGTTAAAGCGACATCCGCATTAGCCATGGATTATGCGGGAGTCGATATTATCCGGGATAGGGAAGGGCATTGCACGATCATTGAAGTCAATAGCATTCCTGCATGGAAAGGGCTTGAAAGCGTCTGTGATGTCAATGTTGCCGAATTAATGGCAGAAGACCTGATAACACGCCACATTAACAAAAATACGCCGGAAATAACTGCCGCTGTTTCATGATTTCTCCCCAACAACTCAGTGATCTTTATCAGCAGGCCTGCGAAGTTGACGTGCAGGCATTTAAGCCTGGCAATGTCAGCGTTTATGCTGAGGGGCATGATATGGTCGTGGCCGATTTCAGAACCAGCGCCAAGGTTAGTGCTACCCCTCTTTGTAATCCGGATTATTCGTTGGGCGAAAAAATCTATTATGCCGTCAAAGCGACACGCGAGGCGGTAGGCTGTAATACTAATCTGGGTATTATTTTGCTTTGTGCTCCACTCATTCAGGCTGTCAGCCATACGACTGCATGGACGCAGGACGACTGCATGGATGCAGGAGGTAGAGCAACGCAGGGAGCAGTTGCCGAGGTAGAGCAACGCAGGGAGCAGTTGCGGCATTCGGGGTTAACGCTAAGGCAGGCCGTAAGTGAGGTTCTTAGTAAGACAACAATAGAGGATGCCGATTGGGTTTTTAAGGCAATAAAACTTGCCTCGCCTGGCGGTTTAGGAGACTCAGGAGAGCAGGATGTCAATGAAAAAGCATCTGTTACTTTGACTGAGGCTATGAAAATAGCCAGTACAAAAGATCGCATCGCTTGGCAATACGTGACAGATTATAAAGATATTTTCGATTTCTCGGTTTTGAGGTATACTGGGTCCTTCAATCGGTGGGGTGACCTGAATTGGGCTGCGGTGTCAGTATATGCTGACTTGCTATGTCAATTTCCTGATAGTCATATCGAAAGAAAATACGGAGATCAGTACTCTGAGATGGTGGCTACTAA
>JBAZTN010000014.1:0-30676 GCA_041661895.1 Methylobacter sp.
TAAAAAATGGACCATGCCTTTACATGACTGGAAAGCCGCTTTGAATCGGTTTAGTATTCAATTCGACGACCGAATGCCGAACCATTAACAAACTCCGTTTACACAAAATTCAGGACACCCTCCAGTTTTGCCAGAAAAGAGCATCCAATTTGAACAGAGATCTTAGCTATGTTATTGTTTTTATAATGCTCAATGTCTGACTTGACTAGCAAAACAGGAGCTAAAGTGGAAAAATTTGGAAGCTCTTTTACAGCTTTAGCTGGATAGCTTTGTCCGCAGATAAGCGCGGATTTACGCTTTATGAATATTAACGACGAACCGTATTTATTGCTGAAAATAACCTATGACGGCTTAGTATTCCGATCAACCTTCTTGGCAATTATTTCCATGCAGGCTCGATAGCGTGTGCTTACACTATAGCACACGGGCTGAAATCCGCATTCATCGAGTAGAGCGTATAGCCGTTTACGTCCAAAGTTGTGGTAGTGCTCGATTTCGCCCCAATAGGGATTGACACCGTTCTGTGTCAAAAATCGCCACAGGAACGAATCAATATTCGGCATTGAGAGAAACAAAAGCCCACCTGGCTGCAACAGATCGTATGCGTGGTGTAACACGGGTTTAGGATACGGCATGTGCTCAAGCGCATCCGCCAGAGAAATAACATCGAATGTTTGGCTATCCTGATAATCCTCAAACTCAATCGAATGAACCTCATAGCCAAATTCACGCATCAGACGAACGCTCTCTTTACGTATATCAAGTCCGACAACCTCGTAGCCAAATTCCTCCGCAGTACTAAGAAGCGAGCCATTACCGAACCCCACGTCAAGCCAGCGTCCACCCATGCATGAGCGCAGGCTACTCACCTTATCAAGAACGCGTGCCCAAGTATAACGTTGGTTCTCAATGTCATACCCGGGGCTTTGGTTTGCATGGGTATCCGAGAAAAGAAGTGCCAGCGCCTCATGGCTGAAGTAGCCGTCAACGTATACATGACCGCAATTACTGCAAGCAAGCCAACGCTGCACATTAGGAAGAGAAGGCTTGTATAATGAGTGATTTGAACAGTCAGCAATCATCACTTCGGTGTTCTCTGTGGAGTTACACAGAGGACATCCTGAATAAGGAATGCGCGCATTCGCCAATTGCAATGGATTAGGCTCAGTTAACTTTGCTACTCCGAACTCCCTGTTTTTTAGCGTTTGCTCATAAATATTTGGTGGGATTTTATCTTTCATGGTAACCAGTTTGTCACAAAGTGCAACAGATTGCTTGTAATTGCCTATCCAGTAGGCGCTTATAGACAGCTCAAATACTATCTCATAATCGTAAACGCTATTAACAACAAAGAGTATGTCTTGCGTATAGGGAATCCTCGACGCATAATCCAGATACATATGAGCTTGAAAAAACTCTCTTCTGATATTGCACATCTTGCCCAGGCTATGTAAAGATTCTGCCCGGGTTGGTCTATATTCAAAAGCGTCCAAATAGGATACCAATGCGTTTTTATAATCGCCAAGTATTTCAAAAAGCCTGCCTATCTGATATTTCGAATACCAAACCTCTTCTACCCAACCACCGCGCTCTATTCTTTTTTGATACCACTTGATAGCCAGCTTATTTTCGCCTGCATCTCTATAACTTTGCGCCAGATAGAATAAGTATCGGGTCGCTAACTCAGGATCCTTTTCTTGTGGCAAGACTTGTTCCAGCACCTTCGCATCGCTCAGATACTTGGTTCGCGGATCAATCAGATTTCTGGCTCCTAATCTTCTTGATTCGATGTAATAATCACCTTCTATAGTACCCGTGATTGGATGTTCTTTTGACAGACAGAATGGATATTCATGCAATACACCTTTGTACATCCATTTCTGATCGCCTTTGAAAATCTGACTTCTCCAATAGGTAAAATCGCCGCCATAGCGCAGCGAATAGGAGTCTGCGCTTAATTGACCTAAATTCATCTGGCCTACTAGAATATCGTCGGCATCGATAACCCACAGGTAATCTGCTTTTTTATAGGCAAAGTCAAAGACCTGACTTCTGTTAAAACCAAAATTTTTCCATTTCACGGAATGAAACTCGCCTTTTATCCCTTCTTTATTGAAAAAATCTTTTATCAGTTCAGGAGTATTATCCGTAGAACCGGTATCACATATTACCCAATAATCCAGATATTTTTTTATACTATTTAGTGTCTCCAAAATAATATGCGACTCGTTTTTTACAATCATACAAAGACACAGCGTTTTATCTTTCATAAGCTTTAAAATATCCCTTGGGTTACAAAAGTAGTCATTATTCTAATAGCTTGGCTCTTACGATGCCTAACGTTTAATCTAGGCGGGTCTTCCGCAGGCCCAGTTGCATTAGAAATAGAAGCCACACTTACAGCAAGCCAAGCGCCCAACAAACACCGCCTGGATTGCCTGCTTGATCGGCTTCAAAGGACACCGCTTCGAAAAAGACGCTATCCTGCTCTGTGTACGTTGGTATCTGGCTTACCGCTTAGCTACAAAACCTGGAGAAAATGATGAGCGAGCGCGGCGTTGAGGTTGACCAGTCCAACATTTACCACCTGAACTAAAAGTTCACGCAGCGGTCGGGGCTATCCTTTCGGAAAGCTAAGAAATGCCCGGTGGGCAAGAGTTGACGAATGGACGAGACTGACATCAAGATCAATGATCAGTGGAAGAACCTTTACCTCGCCGTTGACAAGAACGGCCAGACTATAGATTTCCTGCTCACTATCCATCGCGACAAGAAGGCCGCTCTGAGCTTATTCAAGAAAGCGATAAGAAACGGGCACCGGATATAGAAAAAAACGGCGCAGGGACTAATATCATTCGGTATAAAGCGATAAATTATTTCTCGCTTTTACAAGTTTTACTGCAGAACCTTTCAAAGCTAATCACCAGAAACATAAAGGGACGAGGCTACAAACTTCGTCCCGCATGATAGATCGATTCTAGGTGTGTCCGGTTGCCGAAGCGCGAGCAACCGAACCTACGCAGTGAAATTAATTACAAGTAGCGCTCCATTTTATAATTCCGGGAACCGCCGGGGCCGGGGTATCGTTGGGATCAACGTAAAAGTTCACGAGATCACCCGCACCAGCAGCGTTGGAGGCAGGATTGGCTGAACAGGAGGTCGCCGCATCACTGATTGTACAACTGACCACCGAGCCGCCATTTTTACGAACACCAAGCGTCCAAGAACTACCCGCACCAGGGGCGGTTGCCACAGTGGCTCGGAAATTGGTTATATTACAACTGACAGGTAATACTACTGACCAATTGGCTTCTGTTCCGTTGGGTTCTTGGCTTTGAGAAGTAACACCGATAAATTCTGTATTTTGGGTATTTAAACCCGCGTCAGCTGTTGATGCCCAAATCGTTCCTGTACCCGTCGCACCTGTTGCACCTGTTGCACCCGTCGCACCCGTCGCACCCGTCGCACCTGTTGCACCTGTTGCACCTGTTGCACCTGTTGCACCTGTTGCACCTGTTGCACCCGTCGCACCCTGTGGACCCTGTGGACCTATCGAACCAGTCGCACCAGTCGCACCTGTCGCACCTGTCGCACCTGTCGCACCAGTCGCACCAGTCGCACCAGTCGCACCAGTCGCACCAGTCGCACCAGTCGCACCAGTCGCACCTGTCGCCCCCTGTGCACCCTTCGGACCAATCGACCCAGCCGGACCCATCGACCCTCTTCCACCACCAGCAAAATCATCGACAATCGTGAGATCCCACTGATCGAAGATATACGGCGCTTTTTTGCGATCCCCAGGATGCTCAGCACACCAAGAAGCGTCATTGGATAGTTCGCAGATTTTGTCAGCTTTTATACCCAAGTCCCAAACTGACTTCCCATTACCCGGTGTTTTACACGTTTGGTCGTTTGGCCCCCAAGAGGTGCAGTTACCTAGCAGGTGAACAAGATACTCTCCCTCATTAATACCTACTGGAAGATTAACTTCGATAAAATTGCGCGTCCGGGGAGTAGAGGTAAAAGTAAGAACTTTGAAGGTACCGTCCTTGTTGTATCCAAGATTTACCTGGGAAACTTTATTAAGGCAATTTCCCCATATCTTCAGTATGTCATGGTCTAAATTAACTTTCCCCTGGGTCATTTTTGGAGCACAAACCTTAGGGGGAGTCGAATCCGCGGCAAAGCTCGCGGGTACCCAGCAAGCTCCTAAAGCGACAGAGACTGCCCACGCGACATTTTTCAATCTGAATGCATTTGCATTTAAAGCGGTTTTTTTACTCATAACTTAAACTCCCCATCTAGGGTTACGTGGAATAATCTTGATTAATAGTGGGAGTTCTCAAAGCTTTTATTTTCTTTCCATAGCCAGTCAGAAAACTTGAGAAAAATCTCCATGTATTTAGTTAATACTTCTTCACCGTCAGCAATTCAACGGGTAGCAGGGCGATCGCTATAATAAAAACGTCTTATAAATCAATATTAATTATTTAGTGTTTAAACAAATACTCATATTGAATATAGAGGCGATTTTTTTTAAATAATTTTAAAAGTCAAATCCAATCACTTTGTCCTTCGTACTAAAAAAATTGACTCATCTTCTAATGTGAGTATCAGCTCATTAAGTTACAATTTTTGGAGAGCGAACCGTTAACTAGATCACGTTTTCCATTATTCTTAATTACTTCTTAAATTCACATAGAATAAATATCAAAAAAACATCAGTTTTAACTGAATTAACTGAAAATAATAGGCATCCTTATATTTTCGCGGTAATAAGTGCAGGCTCGTTCAGCATATACATCATATTGGGGCTATTGCGCAATTGCAGCTATCTAGGCATCAACTGTGTTCTTTTTACCTTCCCCAGTCATTAAAGGCATGCTGGCGCCGAATGGTTTATTTTGATTATCAAGTAGATTCCTCATGCCAAGAATCACCCCATCTATGAAGGTGACGAAAGCTGTGTGAAGGAAACTACCGAATCCAGCTTTCTTGAGTTGTTTGATGCTTTTAGTGGCATTGCTCCGGGTTCAGTGTTGTTATCAGCGTTGTGACATTGGCACTGTTAATTCTATGGAACACGACATGGTTTAAAAAACAAGAATTGTTAAAGCTGATCCCCATCCCTTTAGTGAGAGTAGTTTGGGGGCGTTGGCTACAGCTTTTTTTGTCTGAAATTCAGGCAAGTGTTGCCGAAGCCGAAAATAGTCTTAACAACACGAAATCAATTCTACTGGTGACTTATTGGTAACTCAAAACAAAAATAACTTGAAAGATTGCCCCTCAAGTATTTGATTGATATTGACGTCGTTAATAAACTACTCAATCGTTGAATTTGATTCAGCAACAATAGAAATCCCACTGTAGGAGCTGCGGCGCTCCTACAATGGGGGATAAGGCTTAAACCAACTTCGCTTTTAGAAAATCAATAACATCTGCAAACGGGATTTCCTCATTTGCCTCAGCTGTTCTGGCCTTGTATTCAACCGTACCGGAATCCAGACCGCGATCACCTACAACGATGCAGTGCGGAATGCCGATCAGTTCCATATCGGAAAACATAAAGCCGGCGCGCACTTTGCGATCATCAAACAACACGTCAATCCCCGCATCCAGCATTTCCTGATACAGCTTTTCTGATGCTTCTTTCAGGCGCTCGGATTTGTGCATATTCATTGGGCAGAGTGCAACCTGGAATGGCGCCAGATTAGCTGACCAGATGATGCCTTTGTCATCATGGTTTTGTTCAATAGCGGCAGCAACAACACGGGAAATACCTATTCCGTAGCAGCCCATGAGCATGATTTGGTTTTTACCGCCTTCGTTAATAATGCCGGCATTCATTGCGGCGCTGTATTTAGTGCCCAACTGGAAAATATGTCCAACCTCAATGCCTCGAGCCAGCGTAATCTCGCCTTTGCCATCGGGGCTGGGGTCGCCCTCGACCACGGTGCGTATGTCTTCAACCTGTACCGGAACAGGTAAATCGCGCTCCCAGTTAACACCTTTATAATGTTTACCATCCTGATTGGCGCCGCAGACGAAATCAGACATTAACACTGCGCTGCGGTCGGCAATGACCTTGATGCTTAAACCTATCGGTCCTATAGAGCCGGGTTTGCAGTTGCAGGCGTTGTTGACTTCTTCATCACTGGCAAATGCAAGCGGGGAGGCCACGCCGTCAATTTTTTCGGCCTTGATTTCATTAAGCTCATGATCGCCTCTTAATAGCAGGGCTACCAGCGTGTCTTCTTCGCCTTTGACGATTAAGGTTTTAAGGCACTGAGTAGCGGGGATATCTAAGAAGCTGCTGATTTCTTCGATGCTGTGTTGGTTGGGCGTATCGATCAACGTTAAGTCAGCAGTAGCAGGTTTACGGGATCCGGAAGGCATAACGGCTTCGGCTTTTTCAACATTAGCGGCATAGTCGCTGGCTGTTGAGAACGCAATCGCATCTTCACCGGAATCTGCCAGGACATGAAACTCATGCGATATCGCGCCGCCAATTGAGCCGGAATCAGCGATAACTGCGCGGAACTTCAAGCCCAAGTGATTAAAAACATTGGTGTAAGCCTGATACATGACGTCATAAGTTTCCTGCAACGATTCCTGATCCAAATGAAAGGAATAGGCGTCTTTCATGATGAATTCGCGCGAGCGCATAACGCCGAAACGGGGACGGATTTCATCGCGGAATTTTGTTTGTACCTGATAATAAGTGATAGGCAGTTGTTTATAACTTTTGAGTTCATTACGCGCCAGATCAGTAATGATTTCTTCATGGGTGGGGCCTAAGCAGAAATCACGACCATGACGGTCTTTCAAGCGCGCCAGTTCCGGGCCATATTGTTCCCAACGTCCGGTTTCCTGCCAGAGCTCGGCGGGTTGCAGACCGGGCATTAACACTTCCAGGGCTCCCGCTTTTTCCATTTCTTGTCGGGTGATTTTTTCTACTTTGCGTAATACCCGTAGTCCCAATGGTAACCAGCTGTACAGACCGGCTGCCAGTTTGCGTATGAGTCCTGCGCGGATCATCAGTTGATGGCTGGCTATTTCAGCGTCGGCAGGTGTTTCTTTAACGGTATTGAGCGGGAATTGAGTAGTACGCATTATGTTTTAAGAAAATGAACAATGAAAAAACGGCTATTTTACAGATGTAATGGGGATTTAGTCATCCCGTTATCATAATCAATCGAGGTTGCAGATAGATTTCAATTTTTTTGTTAGAGCCTGATAGGTCAGGCTCAGTGTGATATTACAAAGCCGATGATTAGTTTGTGGTTAATCATTGCTGGTATTTACGGATTGTATTAGTTTTATTAACTGCTCTTCACTGACCGGCTTGGTTAAGTAATAATCGAACCCCGCTGCGAGTGCTTCAGTTATTTTGTTGCCATCAGCATAAGCACTGATGGCAGCTATCTTTAATGGATTGTGCTGGTTTCTTAAGGTTCTTACCAACTCCAGCCCCGTCATTACCGGCATATTAAGATCTACCATCGCCATTTGATAGTGGTTTTCGTTTATTGATTGCAGGGCTTCTTTGCCGTTACCGGCTGAGTCAACGACGCAACCCTGCAGCTCAAGCATGTTAGCCAGTAACAATAAATTGATTTCATTATCATCGGCAATTAATACGCGGGGTGCGGTATTCTTTTTATTAACAGTTTGTTTTTGATAAGTTACAGAGCGCTGATTTTGTTCGCTGGCCGGAAGCGGAAGTGAAAGCGTGAAAACACTGCCAACATCGGGTTGGCTGGTGACCGATAACTGGCCGCCCATGTAATTAATCAGCTCCTGTGTGATTGCCAGCCCAAGACCTACGCCTTCTTTCATAAAGTCGTCTGTATTGATTTGCACAAATGGAGAAAAAATCTGTTGCAAATTGTGTTTGGCAATTCCGCAGCCGGTATCTTCAATTGAGATGTTTAAATTTCCGTCCTGATAGCCGGAGGTAAGGGTCACTCGGCCACGGTCGGTATATTTAATGGCGTTATTAAGCAAATTGACAATGATTTGGCGGATACGTTTTTCATCGCCAATTAGATGAGGCACAGAGGAATTATGCACGATTAATTCAATATTTTTTTCATCAGCCTGAAGGTTGAAAATATCAATGACATTGTTTAACAAAGCGTCAAAATCAAACGCCTTAAAGTGCAGTTTTATTTTACTGGATTCAATTGAAGCAATATCCAGTAGATCGGTAATCAGCGTTAAAAGGTTATCACCGCATTGTTTGATAATACCGATTTGTTTTTTATCTTCTGCGGACATTGACGATTTTTTTTGCAACAATCCGGTAAACCCTAAAATTCCATTTAAAGGGGTACGTAATTCATGGCTAAGATTGGCTAGAAACTGATTTTTCGCTTTGTTGGCGGCTTCCGCTGCATTTTTTGCCTGCATTATTTCAGTGACGTCGGTAAGTATGCAGTGAGTGCGCAAAAAATTCCCCGTGCTATCGCGGGCAATTTGTCCATTTACACTCAGCAGGCGTTTGGTGCCGTTTTTACAGACAAACTCGAACTGAATGCCATCGTGAGGACCTTCTTTTTTGAAGCATTCTAATGAATTATTCAGTGTTTTTAGCGAGTTATCAGTGATGAAATCGCCGATAAAATGACCAATGACTTCATTCCGGCTGTAGCCCAGCAGCGACAACCACGTTTCGTTTACATCAAGAATATTGGCGTTAATACTCAGTGACTGGTAGGCCAACGGCGCTTTTTCATACAAATTACGAAAGCGGCTTTCGCTTTCGCGCAGAGCATCTTCGATGTTCTTTTGCTCAGTGACATCGAGATGTGTACCGCACATTCGAATGGGCTGTCCATTCGGATCGCGCTGGACAATTCTTGCGCGATCCAGAATCCATCTATAAGTGCCATTTTTGGTTTTCATGCGGTAGGTGAGTTCGTGTAGCGGTGTTTGTCCTTCAAGGTGATCATTTATTGACTTCCATGCGTTGCACTGGTCGTCAGGATGAATCAAATCCGCCCATTGTTGCGGAGTCGATTTTATTTCATCAAGCGTGTAACCCAATATTTCAGCCCATAAATGGCTTCGTTTCACTACGCTTGTAGTGATGTTCCAATCCCAAAATCCTAGCTGACTGCCTTCCAGTACGAACCGTAGTTGTTTTTCACTTTCTCTCAGAGTATTTTCCACCTGCTTGCTTTCAGTGATGTCATCTACCATCGCTGTCACATAATTGACAGATCCATCCTGTTTACGGGCGCATTGCACAACCAGTTTGGTAGGGATAATTTTTCCGCTTCGACTGATAAATCGTTTTTCCAAGGCATACCGATCAATTTCATTGCCAAGTAAACGTTGAAACTGTCTAACATCTGCAGCCAGGTCTTCAGGATAAGTGAGCTGCGCCCAAGTCATGCCGCGTAATTCCGATTCTGAATATTCCAGCATTTTGCAGAGGTAATCGTTGATTCGAATCCAGCCCTTTTCTGGAGAGGTAATAGCCAAACCAATCAGACCCAGGTCGTAGATAGAGTGTAATCGTTCCTCGCTTTCGCGCAGAGCCTCACCTGCCTTTTTGCGCTCGGTAATGTCTTCGATCATGCACAGGTGACGCAAATTCTCTTTATCCTCGGTCTCCACCGTCGCAATTGTCATCTTGATCCAGACAACAGAACCATCGGGATGTAGATAGCGTTTTTCCATATCCAAGTGGTTGATTTTTCCGGCATTCAATAGCTTCATATTATTTAAGCCTACCTGCACATCATCGGGATGGGTGATGCTCATCCAGTTGATAGTAGACATTTCTTCCAGTGTTCTGCCAACAATCTTGGCAAACATGGGATTCGCTGTATAGATATGCCCCGTCAGTGAATCAATTAAAGCAATGCCCAAGGGTGCTTGATTAAATATGGATTTGAAGCGTTCTTCGCTGCTTTGTAAGGCATTCTCGGTCTGCTTTCGTTCAAACACCAGCTGGATTAGATTTGCATAGCGTTCAATAAGGGCGAGCTCGTTATCTGATGGTCGCGATGGCTGTTGATGGTAGATGCTGAACGTGCCAAGAACCTCTCCAGCACTATTTTTAATAGGTTGTGACCAGCAGGACTGCACACCTACTAGACGTGCGAGGCCACGGATTGATTCACAGTAGGGGTGTTGTTGTATATCTTCAATAATCACCCGTTCGCCAAGGTATGCCGCAGTGCCGCAAGAACCAATGCCATCACCAATCGCCAGGCCATCTATGGCGTGATTGTAAAAATATGGCAGGCTGGGTGCGGCAATATGCCGAAGATGTCGTCCGTCTTCATGCAGTAGCAAAATTGAGCACAGCATACCGGGATGTAACGTTTCAATTCGATGCAGTAATTCATCCAGTATCGCGTGTAAAGGATCACCTTGATTGATTTGCCGGAGAATTCGGTTATGCAATTCCAGTTCGCTGGTGCGACTGCGCAGTTCGGCTGCTATAGCAATGCGTCGACGGTTTTCACGTTTTACCGATCGATAGGCTGAGTAGAGAATTACTGCAATAAGGCTGGTGATTAAGGCAAAGACTGCAGAAATCTTTGAGTATTTCATCAGAATTTTTCTATCGGCCACTGGATCCGGGTCGTAAATAAAGCCTTGCAATAACCGGTCATTTTCAACCATGCCCGCTTTTATAAACGTTTCAGCCATGTGCTGCCAACGCCAGGGATTCATGTGCCCCATTTCCATCAAGTCAGGAAATATCAGAGTTTGCATGGCCTCAACTTCAAATTCGAGATGTGCTCTCGATTTCGAAACGTGATATTTGTTGATCAACAGATCAATGATTTCCTGTGGGTGTTCCATGGCGTACCGCCAGCCTTCAAGACTGGCTTCGCGAAATGCTTTCACTCGTTCAGGGTGTCGCTTGATCTCTTCTTCAGAGGTGAACAGGATGTCGCTGTAGAAATCTATGCCGTAGTTGCGCGGGTTAAGCGCCGTATATTCAATGCCCTGTTGCTTGAGGAAATACGGTTCATTACTGATGTAGGAGTTAAATGCAGCGACTTTGCCATCCACCAGGTCCTGAATTTCATAACTGCTTGGTATGATCTGAATACGGCTAATATCAATGCCTTCGTTGTTGAACATGGCAACAAAATCGGCGTCAAGCGCTTGATTCAGCATCATCACTTTTTTGCCGATTAAATCCTCGGGTGAAAGAATGCGAGCATCTTTGCGCGCCAGTAATATCGAAGGGGAATGCTGAAAGATCGAAGCCAGTGCAACCAGCGGTGCGCCACGCAAACGTTCCAACAGCAATTCGCTATTTGCCTCGCCGTATTGGGCATGGCCTTGGAGCACTTCCTGTATGGGTGTTTTGCCGGGAGCGCCTTCGTGGAGGATGACTTCAAGACCGGCTTTCTGGTAATAGCCTTTTTCAATAGAGGCATAGTATCCGGCGAATTGAAACTGATGATGCCAGCGTAGTTGTACATGAACGGGTTCGGCGGATAAGGAATTTGAACCGGCGATTGCTGCGCCAGTTCCAGACTGGCTTGCGGCATACGCTGCATCCATGGTGGTCGCCGAGCCTGTTCCCGGCAGGTTTCCGGCATACACACCTGACATGGTGATAAGCCAGATTAAAGTTATGTACTTTGCTGTGCGGATAATTGAAAGGCTAATAGTCATTTAAGTAGTATCAGCATGCGCTATGGCTCGTTTTATGAGCGCAACGGACTGCTCACTTAATCGCGCGGTTCTGTTATGTTGCAGACATAATGCGCCTCTAAAACCAAGATAATCGGGCTGGTAGGGCATTAGTTCAGGGATATCTTCCAGTTTGAGCGAACCGGCCAGTCCGCAGATCAATCGATGGGCTTTGGCTAAACTGACAAATTGCGCTATGTCGGCCTTTGCCATTACCTGAGTTAAGGAGCCGTTTTTTTTATCCATGGTGTCCAGCATGACGCCTTTGAAATGGGCGTTTTTCAAAGCGGCTATGATGCTAAGATCAGGTTGCGCATCGGCGAATAATACGGCAATTAAGGCAATATTGGGAGCTGGCGCGGCCTGCGTTAATGCTGATAATTTTTCCACAGTTCCCAGCCAGTCCCCGTCAGGGAAGAAACCGATTTTTATATAATCGACGCCTGTCTCGGCCATAGCCTTTACGGCGTTGAAAACAATTTCCGGTTGCATGGGCAGGTCGCCGATGGTTGCGCTGACAGGGGAGCATCCATCAATCTCGGCGACAATTTTTTTAACAAGGTCGGTTTCCAGAGCGCCCAAAGCACCTAAGGCCGGTTGTTTCAGGTCGATAATATCGACGTTTGCGCTTAAAACCAGGGCGGCTTCTTCAACACTGTTAACGCTGGCAAGCATTCCGGTCATGCGCTGATCTCATCGATCGCCGAACCTGCTCCCGGCAGGTTTCCGGCATACACACCATCCTTGGCGATATGATTTTCAATGACCGCCATCAACCAACTCCAGGCTTCCAGTTCACGGTCTCCGGCAGTTTTCTCCAGACCGATACGGAGATAGTCGATTTCTGCCTGGATTTTTTCCAGCGGAATCCTTTCTAACCGGCTGATTAAAATCGCCGCTTCCAGTACCGAATACTGGGCGCGGTTAAAGCCTCTAAAGGGGGCGTGATTAGCGGTATGAACGGCTTTGCAGAACAATTTGGGCCGGGTCTCGTCATCTTCAACGCGCACCAGTTCAACTTCGGTATGCGCCAACGCGCACTCAAGCACCTGGCCGTCGATTTTCTCAGCCGGTTTTAACGGCCAGTCGCGCCGTCCGGTCAGGCATCCGGCAAAAACCCGCACATCATCGCAATAGTTGATGACTGCGGTTTTGTTTTCCAGCAGGTTGTTGAGTGTTGTGGAAGGGCGGAACGGCAGGATGATAAATTCGGCTTCGGCTGTTTGTGCATCAGAGGCTATGTGTATGCCCATGGGCGCAATATGCGCCATGCCTGAACTGTTTTGGGTGATGACTATGGTTTCTTGAATCATTAGTGCTTTTTAAAGGTGGTTCCAGCCGGTTTAAAGGTGTGCAGGTCAACGGTGGGTTCTGTGGTGTCGGTTGCGCAGCCCCACTGCAGAGCTTGATCCTGGGTATAGCGTTTACCCAATTGCCAGGCTATTTCAGCACGGGCCAGTTCAACGCCCAGATAAAAAGCATGACCGCCATCGGTTTCAACATGTAGCTTGGGAAACAGGTCATACGGATCGGTGGCGCTGTGCAGGCCGTCGCGGTTGAAAATATGCACGCCCTCGGCGCTGATTTGAACGCGGAAACTGGGGTCTTTGATTTGTCCCGCCAGTTCCTTGATTTCTTCAAGGCTATAAGGGAAGGGCGAGGTTTCATGCAAAGCCATTAAGCCGGGATCGATATGTTTGGGCAGCATGTCATGTTCTTTCGCCGCGAACATGATGCGGCGAGCCAGGTCGGCTTCCTTGACCGCTCGGCAGGCATGTTTGCTGACTTCGGTTGCCAAAATGCTGTTGATGTTAAGTTCCGAGCAGATACCCAGCAGCAAGGCATTCATGCCCATAGTGTCGGCATGGGTCAGTTCGGTGATGTTGCCGACCCCCAGCATCATTTCAATGTCGGGATGGTTCTTTCTGACTTCATGATAGCGTACGATGGATTGCGTGAAGCCGAAGTGCAGGGGATCTAAAATCGGATCGACGATAAAGGCTTTGTTTTTTGCCTGCATGGCCTTGATGGCCCTATCCAGTGAAGCCAGGTCTTCATGTTTTTCCGGAATCAGGATCGGCGTTGCAGCGACTTCGTCGGCGACCCACAACGTGCTTTCGTGCAGGCTGAGCATGTAATCGGCGCCTGCTTTGCCGCCTCTGAGCAAATCGTCCGCCTCCAGTGAATCGATGCTGACGGTAAAACCTTCTTGCTTCAGGGTACGGATGATGTCTTCCATGTGCGGAAAATCGGTACTTGGCAGGCAACCTATGTCGATGACATCAGCGCCATTTTGTTTGTAGTAGTAGGCGCGCTTGACCACTTCTTCAACACTGACATTGGGGGCATCGACGATTTCGGCAAAGATCTTGACGCTGTAACGGCTTAAATCAGGCTTGTGCGCGGCTTGGCCAAAAAACATGGGCAAGTCTTTGAGTTCATCCGGGCCTCGTTCAATGGGCAGGCCCATGTCGGCGGATAAGGTTTCCAGATCGCCCCGGCAGCGCCCGGGTACGAGTATGCGATCGGCGCCAAAGGTGTCGGTCAGGCGGCGGCCTATCATGTCCGCAGTCATTAAGGCGGCGACTTTTAGACCCAGTTGGTGCACGGTGTAGGTGAATTCCGGCTGCATTTTTTGGAGGATATTACGCAGCTGTTTTTCCGCCAGTTTGCCGGTAAGAAAGAGTATGTGTTCGCTCATGTTAACGATTTAAGCCGTTCTTTAACTTTGATGATCAGTTCGTCCACGCTGTCAACGACCGTGGTGTATTCAAAGGTACGCAACTTAGCCGTTCCTTCCAGATCGATTTTGCGTGGATAAACCATGACTTTTCCGCCCGGTGCAGTGGTTTCCATTTCCGGTGCTATATCACAAGGGTAGACAATGCTTGGAACTTTGCATTTTCCGGCTTGGGAATATAAATTGGTCACTAGTGAGTCAGCAATACCCACCACGCATTTGGCAACCGTATTTGACGTAGTCGGCGCCATTACAAAGGTATGGTAATGACCCTTGTAAAAATGTCCAACCGGCGGCGCTGAAGCGGATTTGTCGCGGTACACCGGCATTTTTTTGCGGATGTTATCGAGATTAATGCCGTACATTTTTAACACTTCTTCACCGGCCTGGCTCAGATATAAATCAACATTATCCAGCGTCATCAGGAAATCCAGGCATTCTTTTATATAATGACCGGAGCCGGTGATGGCCCAGGCTAATCGCGCCTTATCCATTAAAGGTTCCATTAAATTCAATCAGAGTCCAAAACATTTGGTTATTATACATCAATCAATATACCAATCTCGCGCTCAGGAGCTTTTAGGGAATGTTCAGTCAATTCAATAGCCGCGCCAGTTCCAGACTGGCTGGCGATATGCACACCATTCATGGCGATAGGCCGCTGATTATGGGGATTTTAAATGTTACGCCGGATAGCTTTTCTGACGGCGGTAAATATTCAGGCCTCAATGCCGCTTTGCAGCAGGTTGAGCTTATGCTGGCTGAAGGCGTTGATATTATCGACATAGGCGGAGAGTCGACGCGGCCGGGCGCCGATTCGGTTGCAGCTAAAGAACAAATTCAACGGGTGGTTCCGGTGATTGTAGCCATCAGGCAGCAATTGGCCAGCGATATTTTAATCAGCATCGATACGACTTTAAGCGAGGTCGCAAAAGCGGCGCTGGATGCCGGAGCCAATATCATCAATGATGTGTCTGCGGGAAGGGATGATGCCACCATATTGACACTGGCTGCCCAGACCGGTGCGCCGATTATTTTGATGCACAGTCAGGGGACACCAAAAACCATGCAGGATAACCCGCATTATAAGAATGTCGTCCAGGAAGTGTTGGATGCCCTGAATGAAAGCATTAATGCGGCATTGAAGGTGGGGATTAAAAAAGAAAATATTGCCATCGATCCGGGCATAGGATTTGCCAAACGCAAGCAGGATAACCTTGATTTGCTGGCGCATCTTGACGCGTTGGTGGCAACGGGTTTCCCGGTGCTGCTAGGCACTAGTCGAAAGCGCTTTATGGGGACGATTTGTGATGTCACAGAACCCTCGGAACTGGTTACCGCCACCGCAGTGACCACGGCTTTAGGCGTTATGGCGGGCGTACAGATGTTTCGAGTGCATGATGTCAAGGAAAACCGCCAGGCGGCTGATGTAGCTTGGGCAATCAAACAGAGCAGGTAGCTTCAGATCAAACATTTCTCATCATTATGAAGCGGATTGTTGACCCGTGTGCTGATCGCTGTAAGTTGCATTTTACTGTAAGCATCGGCGGCTAAAAAATCGGCTATTTCGGGGGCAGTATTGCTCTTATCCAGCCAACGGTTGTAATCATCGGGCGTGATAATGACCGGCATTCGGTCATGTATAGGCGCTATTTTGTCGTTGGCAGCGGTAGTAATAATGGCGCATGAATAAACCGTTTCCTGGTCATGTTCCCAGTGCTCCCAAACTCCTGCAAAAGCAAATAGACGGTTATCCGGGTAATGGACATGATACGGCTGTTTGCCTGCAGCATCGGTAGATTGCCACTCAAAGAATCCGGTAGCAGGAATCAGGCAGCGTCGATGCTGGTAAGCATTTCTAAATGACGGTTTTTCGGTTAAGGTTTCCGCTCTGGCATTGATCAGGTGGCTGGAAATTTTACTGTCTTTGCTTACAGGACGTAGGTAAGGGGCGTGAGCAGGAGCGGAAGCTTTGGACCACGATGGAATCAAACCCCAGTGCAGGTTAACGGCTTTGTTGCTGCCGTCTTCCAATTGCACTATAGCGAGAATTTTTTGTCCCGGCGGAATGTTGTAGTCAGGATTATGTGCGGGTAAACTCAGTAAACCGAAATGATCAATAAGCTGCTGCCTGGTTGCGATCAAGTTATAACGTCCACACATACATGCACCCTGAACTCATTAAACTGGAAAAAACCTTTAATAAATCAATTCTAACAAAGATTGATGATGCATTGCTTGAGCAATATCAAATCGAGCTATGGATGAAACGGGATGATTTACTGCATACCGTGATTTCCGGCAATAAATGGCGCAAGCTTAAATATATACTCGATCATGCCCTTTCATTAGGTGCGGATACCATCATCAGCATGGGCGGCGCTTATTCCAATCATTTGCATGCTTTGGCTTATGTGGGTAAGGTGTTAGGATTAAAAACCATCGGACTTGTTCGTGGCGAGCAACTGGAAGTCTTAACCCCAACTTTGCAGGACATGAAACTGTGGGGCATGGAGCTGAAATTTGTATCCCGTTCTGATTACAGGCTGCTCAGACAATACAGAAACTGGCAAGACTTACCCAACTTAAAACCTCGGCAATACTGGTTGCCGGAAGGCGGGGCGCAGGCACTGGCGTTAAACGGTGTAGCGGAACTGGTCAGCGAGATAGAAATTCCTTATGACATCCTATGTGTTCCCTGTGGAACCGGGACGACCTTGGCGGGTATTATTGATGCGGCTCCAGAACAGGTGTCAGTGCTTGGGTTTGCAGCGTTAAAAAACGCAGGTTTTTTAACGACGGAGGTTGAAGCCATGCTGTCACGGCCTCGTAATAACTGGCGGATCAATCTGGATTATCATTTCGGTGGTTTCGCCAAAACCAATGCCGAATTAAGCGCATTTATTGAAGACTTTGAATTAAAAACCGCAATCCCTCTTGAACCGATCTATACCGGGAAAATGATGTACGCCATCTACGATTTGATCGGAAAACACTACTTCAAGCCCGGGCAGCGAATTGTTGCGGTACATACCGGAGGCTTGCAGGGGAAAAGAGGGTTTAGCTGATGAAATCATACAAAAATAATACCAACTGATTTTGAATCTGAGTACAACATGGACATAAACGAAACAGAAGACCTAATTGATCTTAAAAAACCGGAACTTTATATTAATCGGGAGCTGAGTCTGCTGGAGTTCAACAAGCGGGTTCTGGCGCAGGCGAAAGATGAAAAAGTGCCATTGCTTGAGCGGCTTAATTATTTGTGCATCTCCTGTTCCAATCTTGACGAGTTTTTTGAGGTTCGCGTAGCCAGCGTTATCCAGATGGCGGCCATTGATCCAAAAGCTGTTGGACAGGATGGTTTGACGCCTAATGAACAGCTGGAGCTGATTTCTGTTCATGCTCACCAACTGGTTGATGAGCAATATAAAGTCCTTAATGAAATTCTAATTCCAAAACTGGCCGAGGAAAATATTCGCTTTATTCGCCGTATGGAATGGACCGAAGCGCAGCACAAATGGCTGGAAGCCTATTTCAATGACGAATTATTACCAATTTTAACGCCTGTTGGGCTGGATTCTGCTCATCCTTTTCCTCGCATACTCAACAAGAGTTTGAATTTTATTATTTCCTTGACCGGTAAGGATGCTTTCGGCAGGAATAGCGGTCGGGCAATCTTGCAAGCGCCCAGAGCGCTGCCGCGCATCATTCAATTACCTGCCGAGGAAACGGGTAGTGGAACGGCAGATTTTGTATTTTTATCATCGATTATTCATGCTTTTGTAGATCAGCTATTTACTGGCATGAATGTCAAAGGCTGCTATCAATTCAGAGTCACCAGAAACAGTGATTTTTTTGTTGATGATGATGCCATTGACGATTTATTGCTTGCCGTGGAAGGTGAGCTGGCCATGCGTAATTATGGTGATGAAGTTCGTCTGGAGATTGACGCCAAATGCCCGGATGAAACAGTAACATTTTTGCTGGATCGTTTTGAAATGAATCGAGATCGTTTGTTTTTGGTTGATGGGCCGGTCAATCTAAACAGGATTCAAGAGATTAACGATTTGGTCGGCCGGCCTGATCTTAAATTTACCCCTTTCAAACCCGCTGTTCCACAGCAATTGGAGCGTAGCAAAGATATATTTGCTGCTATTAAACGCCATGATATTTTGTTGCATCACCCTTTTGAGTCCTTTTCACCGGTCGTTGAGTTTATTCGTCAGGCGGCGGTTTCTCCTGAAGTGCTGGCCATTAAACAGACCTTGTACCGTACCGGAGCAGATTCGCCTATCGTAACTGCGTTAATCAAGGCGGCGAGAGCAGGCAAGGTGGTGACTGTGGTTATCGAATTGAGGGCGCGCTTTGATGAAAAAGCCAATATCGATTTGGCCGCTAAATTACAGGAAGCTGCCGTACATGTGGTTTATGGCGTGGTGGGCTATAAAACCCACGCCAAGATGTGTCTGGTGTTAAGGAGGGAAGGCAAGGAATTACGCAATTATGTGCATCTGGGTACTGGAAACTATCATCCGAAAACAGCACAGATTTACACGGATTACGGCTTATTCTCCTGTGATAAAGAATTAGGTGAAGATGTCAGGCGTGTATTCGCTCAACTTACCAGTTTGGGAAAAGTGACCAGGTTGAATAAATTATTGCAATCGCCGTTTACCTTGCATAGCGGACTGATGGACAAGATTGAAAGGGAAATACTTCACGCCAAAAATGGAAAGCCGGCAAAAATAATTATTCAAGTGAATGCTGTTGTTGAAGAGCAATCTATTCAGGCTCTTTACCGTGCGTCACAGGCTGGGGTTGAGGTTAAATTAATTGTCAGGGGCGTATGTTGTTTAAAACCAGGTATTCCGGGGGTATCCGAAAATATAGAAGTGCGGTCAATTATCGGACGATTTCTGGAACATGCACGGATTTATGCTTTTGAAAATGACGGAAATAAGGAAGTCTATGCGTCCAGCGCGGATTTAATGAATCGCAATATGTTCCGGCGTGTTGAAATCTGTTTCCCGATTGAAAATAAAAAATTGCAGAGCCGTATTTTGCAGGATCTGAATTTGTACTTGAGGGATAACACGCAATCCTGGCTGTTGCAGCCTGATGGCAGTTATCAGCAGTTGCTGAAAGCTGAAAATGAAGAGTCGGTTCAAGCACAAACTATGCTTATGCATGAATTACAAGCCTGATTGATTTTAAAAATGACTATGTTACGTGAAATTGCTCAGCTAGGTGCCAACGTACTTAGACAAAAAGCGGAAGCGGTTGATGATGTATGCGCTGTTGAAATTCAGCAGATCATCGAGGATATGCTGGGTACATTATCATCGACTCAAGGTGTCGGTTTGGCTGCGCCTCAGATTGGCGAATCAAAACGGATTGTTATTGTTGCTTCGCGCCCTACGCCTCGTTATCCATTCGCGCCGCTGATGGAACCTACGGTTATGATTAATCCTACGTTTCACGCCTTGATGGAAACCCAGGAAAAGGGCTGGGAGGGTTGTTTGAGTATTCCCGGGATACGTGCCTTAGTGCCAAGGTATCAGGAGATATTGATTCAATATATGGATCAAAAGGGGAATTTGATGGAATCAAAATTAAGCGGGTTCGTTGCGAGGGTTTTTCAGCATGAAGTTGACCATTTGGAGGGCAGGGTGTATCTGGACAGGGTTGAGAATAATGAGGATATTTTTGCCGAGACTGAATATATTAAATTGGTTGATGGTGCGTTAAGCACTATTTCAAATGTATAATTATCCATTGATAAGTGGTGTACTGAAAGGCTGTTTAAAAACATAATTACTATATCAATCCACAGACTTCTGTTGTTAAAAACAAGATTATGTTATTATCCGCGGTTTTAATTGCTTGGATTACTTATAAATGGCTAAAGAAGATCAAATTGAAATGGAAGGCAAGGTGATTGACACGCTTCCGAATACCATGTTTCGCGTTCAACTGGAGAATGGTCACATTGTAACTGCACATATTTCAGGAAAAATGCGCAAACATTACATCCGTATTCTTACCGGGGATAGTGTTAAGGTTGAAATGACCCCTTATGATTTAACTAAAGGTCGTATCACATTCCGCATGCGCTAATTCCATTAGCTTATGGGTAAGCCCCTATCAGCTAAGGAACAGCGCAAGCTTTTGAATCAGCTTTTTTCAGGAACAACCAACTCGTTTCTTTCTATAGCGAAAGCAAGTTCATTATCTTTTACGTAAATTCGCACATTACCACCGTGCACCAACTCGCCAAACAACAAGTCATTAGCAAGAGGCTTTTTGATTTTCTCTTGAATGAGTCGTGCCATAGGTCTGGCCCCCATTTTTGGGTCACAGCCATTTTCAGCTAGCCACATTCGAGCATCGGAATCTAACGCTAGCGTCACATGCTTCTCTGCCAGTAAAGCTTCTAATTCAAAGATGAATTTATCAACCACATGCCCGACGATTGAAATATCAAGCGGTTTAAATTGAATGATAGCATCCAGGCGGTTGCGAAATTCCGGTGAAAAGCTTTTCTCGATAACTTTTAAATTGTCGGTGGCGTGATCCTGATGAGTAAAGCCCATAGAGGCTCTGCTGCCTTCTTCCGCTCCGGCATTAGTTGTCATTACCAGAATAATGTTACGGAAATCTGCCTTGCGGCCGTTATTGTCCGTTAATGATCCATGATCCATTACCTGCAATAGCAGGTTAAACACGTCAGGATGGGCTTTTTCCAATTCATCAAGCAGCAATACTGCATGTGGATGCTTGGTAACCTGCTCGGTTAATAAGCCTCCCTGATCAAAACCTACATAGCCTGGAGGTGCGCCTATCAGCCTGGAAACGGTATGACGCTCCATATACTCGGACATATCAAAGCGGATCAGTTCCACGCCCAAAACTTTAGCTAGTTGCCGCGTTACTTCTGTTTTACCTACGCCCGTAGGGCCGGCAAAAAGAAATGAACCAATCGTCTTCTGGGATTCTCTAAGTCCTGCACGCGATAATTTTATGGCTGATGCCAATGCCGAAATCGCTTCATCCTGTCCAAAGACCAGCATTTTCAGATTCTTTTCCAAATTGGCAAGCTTGTCAATATCATTGGAAGATGCCGATTTCGCGGGTACTCTGGCGATTTTTGAGACGATATCTTCTATTTCTGCGATATCTATAACCTGTTTACGGTCAGCCTCGGGTACCATGCGTTGTCTTGCGCCGGCCTCATCAATGACATCAATGGCTTTATCGGGTAAATGCCGGTCGGTAATATAGCGATCCGATAATTCTGCTGCCACACGTAATGCATCAGCAGAATATTTAACGTCATGATGTTCTTCGAAACGGGATTTGAGTCCTTTAAGAATAAGGATGGTATCTTCAACCGAAGGCTCAAGTACATCCACTTTCTGGAATCGACGCGCCAAGGCATGATCTTTTTCAAAAATGCCCCGGTACTCTTGATAAGTTGTCGAGCCAAGGCAACGTAATTGACCGGAAGCCAGCACAGGTTTAATTAAGTTGGATGCATCCATAACCCCGCCCGAAGCAGAGCCGGCACCGATAATGGTATGAATCTCGTCAATAAATAAAATAGATTCGGGTTCTTGCTTTAGTTGATTGACCAGTGCTTTAAGGCGTTTTTCAAAGTCGCCACGGTATTTTGTACCGGCAACCAGAGCACCCAAATCGAGTGCATAAATCACACTGTTCATCAGGATTTCAGGGACATCTTCTTCAACGATTCTTTTTGCCAGACCTTCGGCTATAGCAGTTTTTCCAACACCCGCATCACCTACCAGCAAGGGATTGTTTTTACGACGTCGGCAGAGAATCTGAATGGTCCGCTCAATCTCAAGTTCCCTGCCTATTAATGGGTCAATATTGCCCTTTAGAGCTTCTTCATTAAGATTGGTTGTATATTTGTCCAATGGACTGCCTGAAGCATCAGTATCGGAATTGCCCTGTTCCGATGTACGGCTATTTGGCGATTCATTTCCGTGGTCTATTTTTGAGATACCATGAGCCAGATAATTAACCACATCCAGTCGTGATATATCCTGTCTATTTAACAGATATACCGCATGAGAGTCCTGCTCGCTGAACAGGGCTACAAATAAATTAGCGCCGGACACTTCTTTTTTATCGGATGCCTGCACATGAAAGACAGCGCGTTGAAGAACCCGCTGAAATCCCAAAGTTGGCTGTGTCTCGCGCTGAATGCCTTCCGGAATCAACGACATGGTCTCGTCAATAAATTGTGTCAGCTGGCCTCGTAGCGCATTAATGTCACAACCACAGGCTATCAGGATGGACTCTGCAGAAGCATTTTCAAGCAATGCCAGCAGCAAATGCTCAACCGTGATAAATTCATGGCGTTTATCATGAGCATTTTTAAAGGCATGATTCAAGGTAATTTCAAGTTCTTTACTTAACATAAGCTCTCCAACCTACACTTCTTCCATTGAACACATTAATGGATGATGATGTTCTCGTGAATATTCATTGACTATATAAACTTTGGTTTCAGCAACATCTTTAGAATACGTTCCACAAACACCAACTCCCTGCGTATGCACTTGCAGCATCACCTGAGTCGCCTTTTCTTCGGACATGGCAAAAAAATCCATTAAAATCTCAATGACAAAATCCATAGGCGTAAAATCATCATTTAACAGGATTACCTTGTATAAGGGCGGCCTTTTTAGTTTGGGTTTGGCCTCCTGAACTGCCAAACCGTCATCAATATCTTTGAACGGATCAAATTCGGACATAGTAACAAATAATAAAAATACTTTAAGCGCTTAACATAGTGCCAATCTTAGAGGATTTCAACTCCAGTACACAACAAAAATGGATAGTGGAAAATTTATTGTTGTGTACAACTAATCTTGATGCATCACTCTACGCATCAAGATCAAATCTTTACAAACATAATATCCCTATTTCTAGTAAAATATCAGCTTTATTAAAGTTGGATATTATTGATGGTTTGGAAACCACACGTTACAGTTGCCGCAGTCATTGAACAGGATAATCGTTTTTTACTCGTTGAAGAAGAAACTGTAAACGGACTTCAATTTAATCAACCGGCCGGACATCTTGAAGAAAACGAAGACCTGATTGCTGCTGTCAAACGTGAAGTTCAGGAAGAAACAGGCTGGCAATTCGAACCGGAACACATAGTGTCTATTCAACTTTGGCGAAGAAATCCCGATTTTCCCAGTTTTGTCCGGGTCCTTTTTTCCGGGCGCTGTCATTCGCATGATCCGGAGCAAAAACTGGATGAAGGTATCATCGCAACACACTGGTTAACCCGTGACGAGATTAAAGCTAAAGAACATTGTTTGCGCAGCCCCCTAGTGCTGATTGCTGTAGACGAATATCTTAGCGGACAACGTCACCCCTTATCATTACTGAAATCATTTCTCGATCTCGATCATGAGTAAAAACATAATCGTCGGCATGTCCGGCGGTGTCGATTCATCCGTTACAGCGCTACAACTATTGGAGCAAGGTCATCAGGTTACCGGTTTGTTTATGAAAAACTGGGAGGAAGATGATGGCACCGAACAATGTACTGCAATGGAAGATCTCGCTGACGCTCAACAGGTTTGCGATAAATTAGGCATAGAATTAAAAACAGTCAATTTTGCCGCTGAATACTGGGATGAAGTATTTGAAGTATTCCTGTCTGAGTTTAAAGCAGGGCGCACGCCTAATCCGGATATCCTCTGCAACAAGCACGTCAAATTCAAAGCCTTTCTAAACTATGCCATCGAGGATTTAGGTGCTGAGTATATCGCTACCGGTCACTATGCGCGGGTCAGTGAAAAAAATGGCGAATTCTTCTTGCTAAAAGGCCTTGATCCGAATAAAGAGCAAAGCTACTTTCTTTATACGCTGGGACAAAAGCAGTTATCGCGCACGCTGTTTCCGATAGGTCATATGCATAAGCCGGAAATTCGGGCCTTGGCCAAAAAAGCAGGCTTTGATAACTATAAGAAAAAAGACAGCACCGGTATCTGTTTTATTGGTGAGCGCAAGTTCAAGGAATTCCTTCAACGTTATTTGCCTACCCAACCTGGCGAAATGCGCACCCCTGAAGGGCAATATATCGGTCAGCATTCCGGCTTGATGTATTACACCTTGGGCCAACGGCAGGGCTTGGGCATAGGCGGCGTTAAAGACGCACCGGATGAGCCGTGGTACGTGCTTGAGAAAGATCTGAAAAACAATGTGCTGATCGTTGGACAAGGTCACGATCATCCGCTGATGCTGCATAATGTACTCGAAGCCAGCCAACTGGACTGGTGCAGCAACCGGCCATTAACAGAAACTTTGCGCTGTGCGGCCAAGACGCGTTACCGACAGGAAGATCAGGCTTGCCTAGTAGAACCGTTGGCCGATGGCCGGGTCAAAGTCAGTTTTGATCAGCCGCAAAGAGCCATTACGCCAGGGCAGTCCGTCGTTTTTTACGACGGTGAAATATGCCTGGGCGGCGGGATTATTGAATCCAAAGCTTCCGTTCCTAACTCACGCTCTTTGCCTACATCCCTGTAGGCAAAGCTAACGAATAACCTACACACTTAAATACTCGGACCAACCCATGACTAATTTTGCTCTTACCGCTATTTCACCTATCGACGGCCGCTATGCCGGCAGGGTTGAAGAATTACGTCCCGTGTTCAGTGAATACGGCCTGATTCGTTTTCGCGTACAAGTTGAAGTACGCTGGTTGCAGGCATTGGCTAAGCATCCGCTGATTCTTGAAGTCAGCCCGTTCAGTGATACTGCAACACAATTATTAAACAATATCGTCAGTAATTTTTCAGAGGCTGATGCGCAACGCGTAAAAGACATTGAGAAAACTACCAATCACGATGTAAAGGCAGTTGAATATTTACTGAAGGAAAAAATTGCAGGCTGCGCCGAACTGGAAAAAGTCAGCGAGTTTATTCATTTTGCCTGCACCTCGGAAGACATCAACAATCTGTCTTATGGGCTAATGCTTAAAGAAGGCCGTGAAGTTATCGTTGCGCAAATCAGCGATTGCATAACCGCACTCAAGAAAATTGCCGTAGAAACAGCCGATCAACCAATGCTGTCTCGCACACATGGTCAATCTGCCAGTCCAACCACAACCGGTAAGGAATTCGCCAACGTAGCCGCTCGCATGCAACGCCAGAAAGACCAGCTGGAAGCCGTGCAGTTATTAGGAAAAATAAATGGTGCAGTCGGCAATTATAATGCGCACTGCGTTGCGTATCCTGATGTCGATTGGGCAGAATTTGCCAAAAATTTCGTCGAATCGTTAGGGTTGCAGTGGAACCCTTATACGATCCAGATTGAACCGCACGATTATATTGCCGAGTACTTCCATGCCTTGTCGCGTTTTAATACCATCCTGCTGGATTTTGATCGTGACATCTGGGGTTATATATCCTTAGGCTATTTTCGCCAGAGAACCATCGCTGGAGAAATTGGCTCATCCACCATGCCGCATAAAGTCAACCCGATTGATTTTGAAAATTCCGAAGGCAATCTGGGTATTGCCAATTCCTTGTTTTCATTTTTGGCCGAAAAATTACCTGTTTCACGCTGGCAGCGGGATTTAACCGATTCAACCGTGCTGAGAAATATTGGCGTTGGCATCGCTCACACCAGCATCGCTATTCAGGCGAGTTTAAAAGGTATTTCCAAATTACAGATCAATGTCGACGCAATTGAGGCTGATCTCAATGCTAACTGGGAGGTATTGGCAGAGCCTATACAAACCGTAATGCGCCGCTACGGTATTGAAAAACCTTATGAGAAGCTAAAAGAGTTGACCAGAGGCCAGCGTATTACGCCGGAACAAATGCAGGCTTTTATTGAAAATCTTGAGATACCGGCTGAAGCCAAAGCAATCTTGCTGGAACTGACGCCGCGTAATTACACAGGGTATGCGGAAAAGCTGGCTAAGGAAATTTAAGAAGTAACGATTTGATAGTAACGGCGGCAATGATTTTAACCATTGCCGCCGTTTTTTTATGGCCTAAGGATTTGTGTCTTCATTATCCAGTTCTTCAGCGGCCAAGGCGGATTTCTTTGATCCATAGTTTGGCGCTATGCTGATAAGCAAGGTTAACAAAGCAGCAACATAGGGAACTGCCTGTACTGACAATACAGCTATCCACAGTCGGCCGCTAAAATTGTCGAAATGTTCCAAAGAAGCCATCGAGCCGATAGCTACACCTAACAGTATTAACAGTAACAATTCCTGTCTTATCGTCATTAAACCAGTGAATAACGGTCCCTGTTTTTCATACTTGGGCGTACGCATGAACGGCTTTCCTGAAGTAAACAGCCCTTGCACAGTACCTTTGGCAACGGTATGAGTTAAGGCCAGTCCGGATAATGCGGCGCCTAAAGATTGCCAGACGGAACACGGCACACGAGCCTGATATAGCCATAATCCACGGATAATTTTAAAACTGAATATTCCTACAGTCGGTAATAAAAAGGCATTGGCAGGGAGTTCACTGTGTATCGGATCGTACAGGATTACCGCAGTCAATAATAAGCTGGTAGTGGTAAATAACAGAGCTAAAGCATCTGAAAACCAGGGTAGCCATCCAGCAATAAAATAGTATTTTTGTGCTGACGTTAACGGTGACTTTTTAGTAGGTAAAAAGCTGCGCCAATGTGCCTTGATGATTTGCATTGCGCCATAAACCCAGCGAAAGCGCTGCGTCATATAGCCGGACATCGTATCCGGCATCAGGCCGCGACCAAATGAATCCTTGACATAAACCGAGTCATAACCGGCCTCATACAAGCGTAAACCCAGTTCGCTGTCTTCACAAATACACCATTCCGCCCAGTTACCGACTTCCAGCAAGGCTGATTTTCTAATCATCGTCATCGTGCCATGCTGAATAATGGCGTTGTATTCGTTGCGCTGCACCATGCCGATATTAAAAAAACCGGCATATTCCCAGTAACAAAAGGATTTAAAGGTACTGAGGTGGCGATCACGATAATCCTGCGGCGATTGCACAAAGCCGACATTTTCATTGTCGAAATAAGGGACCATCGATTTTAGCCAGTCAGGAGATAATATGTAATCGCTGTCAATCACAGCAATAATTTCAGCATCGGGGGCGGTTTGCTCGAGCGCGTGGTTGATAGCGCCTGCTTTGAACCCAGGCCAGTTTTCAAGATGGAAGAACCGGAACTTGGGCCCAAGGCGTTCGCAGTCATCACGTACCGGCTCCCAGACAGCAGGATCTTTGGTGTTGTTGTCCATCACCAGCACTTCCAGATTCGGATAGTCTACTTTTGCCAATGCTTCCAGTGTCTTGCGCACCATAGCAGGTGGCTCGTTATGGATAGGTAAATGTAATGATACCTTTGGGTATTTAAAATCCGCGGTGGGCGTTAGCGGCTTAAATGTTCTTGCGGTGTTTCGATGCCATATAACTTCTGCAATTTCCAGACTTTCTATTAATAAGATGATCGCAGCCATTACCTGCATTAATATGAGGATGCCCCAGAATACAATGGTAAGGTTGGTTTGATATTGTTGGGCGCCAATTGAAGCCGACCAGAATATGACGGAGACTGCAAGGTTGGCAATCAGGCCGAAAAACAGCAGGGCTGGTAATTTTAAGGTTCGACGTGTAAATAAAAATAAAACCATGAGTACCAAGCTGAAGGCAGCCGCACCTGTTGCCCAGTTCTCCCATCCGGGCATGGCCAATACGTCCTCATCCATGGGGTATTTGGGTTGGCGATCCGCATCAAAGACACCCCAATAAGCTCCTGCTGAACCTTCTATGGATTTTTTCCATGGCTGGTCAAAGGCTTCGACAACATAATAAGTGATTCCTTCCTTATCCGCACGGTTCAGGAATTCGCGCAGAAACTTTGCCTGGTTAGGCCTTGATGCTGTGGCATGTTTAAAAGGCTGTCCATCAGAAGGCCAGCCAACTTCAGTGATAATCACAGGTTTATCAGGATACGCTTTTTGCACGTCATGAAAACGGTCAAAGACATAGTCAACTGCATCGTCTGCGGCAATGCCTTCCCAATATGGCAGGATATGCACCGCAATAAAATCGACTTCTGCAACGAGTTCAGGATGTTTAATCCATACATCCCACGTTTCAGATGTACTTACAGGTCTCCATGTGTTTTGCTTTACTTCCCGGATATATCCAATCAATTGTTCTGCAGTAATATCGGCGCGAAGTAGAACCTCGTTGCCCACCATAACGCGAACGATATTGGGATTATTCTGACGACTGACATTGATTAAGGTTTCAATTTCTTGTCGATTTTTTTCTAGATTGCCATCGATCCAGGCGCCAACTGTTGTATTCAGATTGTGCTTGGCAGCCAGTTCAGGAATCTTGTCCAGCCCTTTGAGTACGCTATATGTACGTACGGCATGGACTTTGTTGGCCAGCAGAGCCAAGTCGCTATCGATATCAGCTTCGCTAGGAAACGTATTGCTTGTCTGTGTATCCTGCTTCCGGTGGGGGTCATATGTAAGCCCCATGGTCGTCTTAGTCCACGGTTGTATTTGCAAAGGGTTATTAACATAGCTCCAAATGCTGAAGTTAATAACAACAAGCGATACGAGTACAATTAGAGCGACTAACGTTTTTTTCATCTGAGTTTGTGTTAAGTGAAAAATATTGGGTTGATAGAGAAATTTAAAAGAGTCACACGGGCCATGCTCTTAGTTAAATTGATTTTTTAGATATACCTCATCTTTTTTAAGAGGGTAATGGCGCTTATTAGCAATTATTTTACACATGTTGCAAAGCTAACAAGAATTTATTTAATTAAGCTGAAGCAGTTATAAATCCTGCTTTACATCGTCTTTTAAGTTTGGCCAATGGGTAAATGCAAAAACCCAGATCATGATGATATTTACAACGGGAATCAACAGGCAAAATACCCAGCCCTTATGGATTCCGGCTTTATCCAATATTTTGGCGCCCAGCCATAGAGTGAAGGCTATAAAAGCGGCTATCAGGATAAATTCCACTATAAACTTCCTTCATGATCTTTCGCCGCGCCAGCTCCCGACTGGCTCGCGGCATACACACCATCCCTGTCGATACGAGTAGACCATGGCATCAAGGCCAGCTGCAAGAATATCAATAATAAACCGAAGCCGGGTAAAAACACTAATAACGCCCATGCAGGGTGGAATCCGGCTTTTCTGTATATTAACCCAATTGGCAGGATGATCATTAAGCCAACGATAATAATGCGACCGAATTCTGGAAATAAATACATGCTGTTTTCTCGTATGTTTAAATGACTGAATTCGGTTGCTGATTATAAATCAACTCTTTTTTATATAAAGGTCAGTAATCGAGCCGGTAATCATTTCAGCGGCAAAACCAAACGTTTCTGACAGCGTCGGATGCGGGTGAATAGTCAAGCCGATGTCTTCTGCATCTGCACCCATTTCCAGAGCCAGTACCGCCTCGGCAATCAATTCGCCGGCATTGGTGCCGACCATACCTGCGCCGAGAATTCTTCCGGTTTCCTTGTCGCAGATCATTTTGGTCAAGCCTTCCTTGCGGCCAATACTCAATGAACGTCCACTGGCTGCCCAAGGGAAAACGGCTTTATCGTATTCAATGCCTTGCTGTTTTGCCTGATTTTCAGTTAGCCCCATCCACGCTATTTCCGGATCAGTATAAGCAACGGAAGGAATGGTTAAAGCATCAAAACCGGCTTTGTGTCCGGCAGCTACTTCAGCCGCCACTTTGCCTTCATGTACGGCCTTGTGAGCGAGCATGGGGTTGCCAACGATGTCGCCAATGGCAAAAATATGGGGGACATTGGTACGCTGTTGCTTATCAACCGGTATAAAACCGAATTCATCGATATTTACGCCGGCAAGTTCGGCGCCAATTAATTTGCCGTTGGGTCTGCGTCCTACTGCGACTAAAACTGCATCAAACAGCTCTGATTCCGGCGCACCTTTACCTTCAAAGGTAACTTTCAGGCCTTTTTTGTCGGCTTCAATGGAAGTGACCCGTGTTTCCAGCCAGATGTTTTTATATTGTTTTTTAATGCGGCGATACAGCGGAGTAACCAGGTCATTATCGCAACCGGGGATGATTTGCTCCATCAGTTCAACTACGCTGATTTCCGATCCGAACGCATGGTAAACCGTGGCCATTTCCAGGCCAATGATGCCGCCGCCGACAATCAACAGTTTTTTCGGGATTTCTTTCAATGCCAATG
>JBAZTN010000015.1:0-30385 GCA_041661895.1 Methylobacter sp.
TAGTGGTTTTGTACTCTGAAGGACACAAATAATTTTTGCCGCTAATTGGGGCTGGAATACCACTAATAAGCTTTCGCAAAAATAGCGATTCCCCGAATGGCCAAAAAAAAGCGAAAAAAAATCTGACAAGGTATTTCATGACTAAATCTCCAGTTAAGTGTCTATCCCGGTAGGCTGAAGAAACCCTTCGATAGTTCAGGGCGAACGGTTTACTGAGATAGGTTTTAAATACAAAAACCATGACAACTAAGATTCGACTAACGAGCAGGTATTGCTCCCGTAACCGTTAGCGCCTCTAATCGCTTACGCAATCAGATATTTACCAATAACAACTTTCCTGCTTAAGATGAGGGTTTGATGTCGCTATCGTCACGCTATTTTCCAGAAGAATTAGCGGGACTCGCAAATCAAAAAACACTACGATAACGAACTGACAAAGAGGCTATCCGTAAAAACGACCTCGGTCTGTGCGGTATCGCACATAAGCTGACAAATGGTGATGGCAACCTCTGAGTTTATAGCTAGATGCTGAAAAACACCTTCAACGCTGGGCCGAGATACATGCAAACGTTGCGCATTAATTCCATTCCGAACGCGGGAACGATTTTAAATATGGTCTAGAGTCCCGCATATGTGTTTGGTCTATCACTCTGTTGTCCGCGGCCGAATTGGACTGTGGGCCATAGTCGATGCCGTAACGCGCCAGATGGTGTTGCCTACATCATCGGCGACCAGCAGCGCCGCTTGCTTGTCGAGCGCAACGCCGACGGGCCTTCCGAACGCATCGCCATCGGCGCTAACAAAACCCGTCAGTACATCGAACGGGTCGCCGAAGGGCTTGCCTGCTTTGAACGGGACAAAGACGACCCGGTAGCCGCTAAAAGGCTTACGGTTCCACGAACCGTGCTGGCCGATGAAAACCCCGCTGTCGAATGGCGCAGGCCATGCGCTACCAGTGGAAAAAGCCAGGCCGAGCGAAGCGGTGTGCGGCCCGAGAGCATAATCCGGCACCCTGGCTTTGGCGACCAAATCGGGCCGCTGGGGCTACACTCGTTCGTCCAGATGCTGGCCAAAATAGCTGTAGGGCCAACCGAAGAAGCTGCCGTCAGGTACCGAAGTCAGGTAATCCGGAACCAGATCGCTCCCGAGTTCATCGCGCTCGTTGACCACGGTCCAGAGTGCTCCGCCATCCGGCTCCCAGGCTAGTCCGTTGGGATTGCGCAGACCGGATGCGTAGATACGATGGCTTCCGTTCTTCGGATCCACTTCCCATATGGCGGCGCGGCCGACCTCTTGATCCATGCCGTTCTCGGCCACATTACTGTTCGATCCCACAGTCACATACAGCCGTGACCCATCCCGACTGGGAAGGAGGTTCTTGGTCCAGTGGTAATTGAGTGACCCCGCCGGTAAATCGATCACCTTGGTCCCCGGCTGAGTGATCCGGATTGCGCCTTCAGTATAAGGAAATTTCATCACGGCATCCGTGTTGGCCACGTAGAAATCGTTGCCTACCAGCGCCATGCCGAAGGGCGAGTTTAGGCCTTCGAGGAACACCGCTCGCGTTTCGACCACGCCGTTGCCATCGGCATCGCGCAGCAGTGTGATGCGATTGGCGCTGGCAACGCCTGCACCGGCCTTCTTCATGACCCGCTGAGTGATCCATTCTTTGATGCCTGTTCCGCTCTCGGGCTTAGGTAGTGCGTTGGTTTCGGCGACCAATACGTCCCCGTTGGGCAGCACATAAAGCCAGCGCGGGTGATTGAGTTCGTTCGCAAAGGCGTTTACGGTCATCCCTGGCGCCGCCACAGGTTTTCCATTTTTAGGCCAGCCCACGGCTGGCGCGATGTTCACTGTGGGAATAAAGGTCTGGTTCGGTGGCGGCAGTTGTGGATGAGGGCCGACGCCCGCCGACACCGACAACCGTGCCTCATCGCCACATGCAGTTAATATTGTCGCCAGCACCGCGAACAGCAACGAGTATCCTGGATGCCTTTTCATAGCTTAGGGATGAGCCCTAGCTATTTTCCGGCAACTCTCGACGCATTTATGCATTGCGCCGGTCTCGAGGCAGTGGAGTGGTTCATGTGGGTTTGCAGACAAATCTGATGGCAACGGCTGCAATCCACTATACAGGTTTGTATGGCGTGTTCAGTGTGGGCTGGCTGACTCATGGGATTCTCCTGAGGTAAAAAAACAAGCGCAACCAAAGATGGGCAAGTCATCTTGACAAGGAACCAAGCTTCGGGGCGAGACTGGAGTTGTATCAAAACATTGGAAACACTTTAGCCGTAAAATCAGCCTCAGTCGGTACGGTAACGTACATATATTCAGAGTGGGCTCTGCAGGCGTTGAGATGGCGCTATTCCGTTAACTTCCAAATCCAGAGTCTTAGCACTGCAATTCCGAATTGAGCTAGGTTTTTGAGTTGGAAATAACGGTCTAACTTCCTAAATGCGCCGACTTAGCAAAAAGAAGGGCTTTAGAGAGGGGTATGGAGTTTGAGAAATCCAATATCTCAACGGCAACCCCTTGTGGATGGTGACACGGTTACTCTACAAAGTGACATTCAATCTTGAACGCAGTAGGGAGGGGCGTCGTGCCTCAGATGGCTGGCTTCATGAGTGGAAGGCGTCAAAGCATCGGCTAAGACATGATGCACTTGTCACTCGCTTTAAAAATTTGTGCAAGTATTTTGCTTTGCAATACCGTTATGTGGGGTACCGCACAGACGAGCTAATAATGTTGCGGCTAAGCTACATTTGAGATTTTTTAGCAACACCAGTTACCGTAAGAGTGTTTTCAGCAGAGATGGCATTAACATAATCGTCGTTCAAGACAGTGTAAACCGAAATGAAATAACGAGATCAATGATTAAAAGCCTGTAAGTTGCGGAAAACAATCGCCTCAAATGAGTTAGACCGAATAGTTTTGTAATTGCACTTAATTGTGCTTGATGGATTCACATTTTTTATTATATTGAAGGAAAATATTATGCTGAAAAGAAAATTACTCACTATTGCCTCATTAACCAGCGTGGGTTTTCTGCCGCTGGCACAGGCCGCCGATCAAATCCAGGATGATCGTTGGTATATAGCACCTTTCGCTTCATTTGTTAAAACCGGTGGTGATCGCGATGCTAGTGACGGTTGGGGCGGTGGTATGGGCGTCGGCAAGATCATCGATAAACATTTCAACGTCGAGGTGAAAGGGTTTTATGAAGGATTCGGCGGCGCTAACGGTCCCTGGGATCTGGCTGGCGGCTCGGCTGATGTACAGTATTATTTCTTCCGCGATAAATTCTCACCTTATACTGTCCTCGGATTAGGCGCTATGAACACGTGTGCTTCCGCTAATTGCGGTGTGGGTCTTATTGGCGAAGCAGGTGCAGGTTTTACCTACGAGCTGCACGACAACTTCTTGATCCGCAGTGATGTGCGTTATCGTTATAATAATAATCTCAATGCTCACGTACAGCCCGGTACAGACGAATTTCATGATATGACGGTTAACGTTGGATTTGTTATTCCATTCGGCGACAAGCCGAAATCTACGGCAATGTCTAAGGTCCCGGAGTGTTCCACCTTTGATGCGGATTCTGACGGTGTTAACGACTGTATGGATCAATGTCCTGGAACCATCAAAGGCAGCAAGGTTGACGTTAATGGTTGTCCAATCAGTCTTGAGGTAAAGGGGGTAAAGTTTAAATACGATTCAGCCGAGTTGACGTCTAATGCCATGGTAATTCTGGATGGTGTTGTGGATAACCTTGTTTCCTATCCTCAGAAAAATGATATTGAAGTCCAGGGGCACGCCAGCAGCGAAGGCACCGATGCCTATAATATGGAGTTGTCGCAACGGCGTTCGCAGTCAGTTGCTGAGTACCTGAAAATGAAAGGCGTAACCAACAAACTGATTGCGAAAGGCTACGGCGAAACCCAACCTATTGCTGATAACAGCACGGAAGCGGGCAGATCTGAAAACCGTCGTGTCGAGTTGATCTGGAGTGAAGAATAACGAAGTATTAAGACCGAAAAGTTGGTCAGAACCTTCTTAATGCTATAAATAATAAAACCCGCTTTAAAAGCGGGTTTTATTGGATCGACTAGCCGGATCATAAGTATCAACCACTTAAGGCCTTATATGTGATACCGCACAGACCGCCAATGATCTTGTCGCTAAAATTAAAATAAGTTTTTAGCTCACTGTGCTTGATTCAAATAGAGCGGTTTTCTTTTTTCTTACATTTTTTCTCTAACGGGAATATTATGTCGCATGGCGCACTTTTAAATACACAACACTAAGGAATAACCCATGAAAACTACAAATGAGTATAAGCAAAAGATTTTAAAAGATAGGGTTCTTGTAATTACCTGTTTATCCGCTGTTCTCGGTCTGGCGGGTTGTCAGCAAGAGGAAGGAACAGCAGAAAAGGCAGGGCAAAAAATCGATCGTGCGGCCGAAAAGGCTGAGCAAAAGATAGAGAAAGCGACTGAAAAGGCCGAGGAAAAAATTGAAGGCTTCAAGGAGTCGGTAACCGAGAAAGCCGAAATCGCTGAAGAATACGTCGAAGACTCGGTTATTACTACAAAGGTTAAGGCAGAAATTTCAATTGACTCTATGCTTAAGTCATCCAATATCGAAGTAACCACAGTTAATGGCGTAGTGAAGTTGAGTGGCACTGTGGGTTCCGAGGAAGCTGTCGATAGAGCGATAGATGTGGCCGATAACCAGATAGGCGTGAAATCAGTGGAAGCTGCTGACCTTGTTGTAGCACCGAGCAAATAATAATGCTTTATTGTCGATCTATGGCTGTTCTGGGCTGATGTTGATGCCGGCATCTTTTGCTCATGCCTCACTCAGGATGACACTTACATCGCCGGTTATGCCGCTAGTGTGTTAAAGTATAGTTTGAAGCTTCATATGCCTTCATTAAAGGTACGGGATGGCGCAATTACTTTGCCGGTCGGTGGCTTGGAAGCCGCCTACCGCGCCAAAGCGGTACAGTAATTACTGGAAAGCCCAACCGGCAGCACCGGGAAGGGTGACGACGCAATCCCGATGTCGGAGGCTGACGAGGTGGGAATGGATGCACGAACTCGAAAGCCTCAAAGCTATTGTGAAAGCTTGCTACTGCTGCTTATGCGTTAGCACATAAACCTACGCTCTATCAGGGATCAGGCTGGCATGCCTGAATAGCCCGTCCAAATGATGCACCTTGGGGAGCAGGCGATCGAATTCCGTTTTCACCACTGAGTAGCATTCACAGACCCGCGCCTCCAATCCCGGTCTGTCCAGTACCGTGATGTGGCCACGGCTGTAATTAATCAATCCCGCTCGCTGCAATTTCCCTGCGGCCTCCGTAACACCTTCACGGCGTACGCCCAGCATATTGGCGATCAATTCCTGGGTCATGATTAACTCGTTAGAAGCGAGCCGATCGAGACTTAGCAGCAGCCAGCGACTGAGTTGCTGGTCCACCGAATGATGCCGGTTGCAGACCGCCGTCTGCGACATCTGGGTAATCAGTGCCTGGGTATAACGCAGCAACATATTATGCAGTATCCCTTTGCGACGTCCCCCAGAGCGGTTGAATTCCTGCATAAGTAAATGCCCCCGCAGCCGATAGGCGTAGCCTTCGCTCCGCACAACTGCCCGATTCGGCATGGTTCCGCCGCCCATGAACAGGGCAACACCGATGATGCCCTCATTGCCGATCACGGCGATTTCAGCCGACGCGCCATTCTCCATTACGTAAAGCTTGGACACGATGCAGGTCGTGGGGAAATAGGCATAACCCAACTCGTCCCCAGACTCGTAAAGAACATCGCCGAGCGGCATGGGGACCAGTTTCAGATGGGGGAAAAGGTGTCCGTATTCGGCTGAGGGCAGAGCATTGAGAAGATGGTTTTGTCGAGGGCTATGCAGATCAGTCATAAGTGATATTCCATATTTGTGAGCCAGCCTATCAACCCAAAAAAACAGGTCGGTGTTATACAGGTTTCTGTAGGATAGAGAGTTCAACTTCTTCAATCAATACGTGCTATTACCTATCAGGTGAACCCGTTATTAAGCTGAGTGCTTTATACCGCCAAAGCCTCAGGTATTTTTATCTTCCAGGTGATTTTTTGAGGATCAATGAGGTCTGGAGGAAAACTCAGGGCTATGAGGTTATGCCCTCCAGTTTTATGGGTATAGCACATAGCGCTCGGACATCCAGGTTGCCGATCGATATCGGGTCGTGGATAAAGCGGGGTAGAAACAGGTGTCGGCCGCCGGTGATGGATGTACCTGCCTGGCAAACAAAAGCCAGGAATCCTGGGGCTATTGCCGGCAGCGGCTTTATGTGCGTTACCGTACAGACGAAGCCTAATGTTGGGGTTAAGCTGCTTTTTAGTGACTGTAATGATGGCGGTGACTTGTTACAAAACAGGTTCTTTGCTGGGATGACATTTGCATAAACATTGTTTTAGGCGACACAAACCGAAATTAAATCATATAAAAACATCAATTAATATTAAAAAGAAACTGATAAAAATTTTAGCTAGGTACAAGCAATTAAGCTTGGCAAATAATGTCTTATTTATCATTTTCTTGTCTGCCGATTTCGAATTGGTTGCTGGTCAAAAAGAAGGGATCTCTACAAAAGAGAAATAAAAACTTCACAGAGCGGCAGCCCAAACGGAGGAATACAGATGATGAAATTACGGGAGCAAAGACGGAACGTTAGACTTGATGACCCAGGCGGCGAAGACAATCCAATCAGATTTGAGTTGTTTAGCAACGAACGTCTGGAGCAGCATGCCGTTAGTTTAGCGAAGGCGCAAAAAGTCCGCATTATTCCCGACGGCCTCAAGCTGATGCCGAGGGTGCGCGAGAATTCCCGGGTGTTATTTGAGGCTTACAAAGCCATAGGCAAGGCGGCGCGTGAACATCGAGCCATTACACCGGCCGCAGAATGGCTACTCGACAATTTTCATGTCATTGAAGAGCAGATCAATGACATCAACGTCTACCTGCCGGAAAAATTTTACAAACAATTACCCAAGTTAACTGATGGCTTTCTTGCCGGCTATCCGCGTGTTTATGGCATTGCCTGGGCTCTGGTCGCTCATACCGATAGCCGTTTTTCTCCTGAACAGCTGACTCTTTTCATGCGTGCCTATCAGGAAGTCCAACCGCTTAGTATTGGTGAGCTTTGGGCAATACCGATCACGCTACGCATCGTGATGATCGAAAATTTGCGCCGGCTGGCTTTAAAAGTCATGCGCTCACAGGCCGGGCGACGGCTGGCTGATGAGTTTATTGATCAACCCGACCAGCCCGATTTTCCGACCAGGTCTCCCGTCTTACCAGCCGCGCCTTTGCGTCAGGCCTTTGTGGTTCAGTTCGTACAACGCTTGCACGAGCCACATCCAGGTACAGCGCCTACACTCGATTTTCTGAACCAATGGCTGGAGGAGCAGGGCGTCACTCTGGATGAAATTGTACATCGCGAACACGCCAGCCAGATTGCCGCCAATCTGACCGTACGCAATATCATCACCAGTATGCGCGCCATATCGGCGTTCGAGTGGCCGCAATTTGTTGAAGATGTGAGTCTGGTGGATAAATGTCTGCGCATTCATCCCACCTACAGCGCGATGGATTTTCTCACCCGTGACCGCTACCGGCATGCGATTGAGGATCTTGCCAAACGGTCACCGCATTCCGAGGTGGAAATCGCCTATAAAGTCATCGACAAGATTGATCGTGTCGTTAAAGAATGCGGTGCTGACAAGAAAGCACTGGAGCCAGGCTATTACTTGATCGGCGCAGGTCGTGGCGAGTTTGAACAAGAAGTTGGCTTTCGTCCTTCCTTCAGCCAAAAGCTTCTGCGTGCTTATGTCGCTAATGCGGCGATTGCTTATCTGAGCAGTCTGGCTGTGTGTACTCTGGTCCTGCTGGCCCTGCCTTTGAGCGCCGCTTTCGAGGCGGGGCTAGGCAGCTTGCCGATTGCCCTCATTGCACTGTTTGCCTTATTTCCTGCTTCGGATATTGCTGCGGGGTTGGTCAATCGATTCGTCATTGGCGTCGTGCCGCCACGTCATTTACCCAGACTTGAACTGAAGGACGGCATCCCTGAAACGTTGCGCACCTTTGTTGTGGTGCCGACAATGTTTATCAGTGTGCAGAACGTAAAAAAACAAATCGAAGAGCTGGAGGTTCAGTACTTGTCCAATCCGGCTGGCGATGCTCATTTTGCCCTGTTGTCCGATTGGGGGGATGCGGATCAGGAAAACATGCCTGAAGATGCTTTGCTGTTGAGTGCCGCCATTACCGGGGTGGACGCGCTTAATGCCAAGTACGGAGAACAGCGCTTTTTCCTTTATCACCGCAAACGTGTCTGGAACCCAAGTGAGAATATATGGATGGGATGGGAGCGCAAGCGTGGGAAGTTGCACGAGTTTAATCGACTCCTGCGCGGTGCAGACGACACTTCTTTTATACCTGTTCATGGGAAACCTGCGATTGCTCCGCCGGGTGTTCGTTATGTCATTACCTTGGATGCTGACACCAAATTGCCTATCGACGCGGTGCGAAAGTTAGTGGGTACAGCGGCCCATCCGCTCAATTGGCCTGTCCTTGATCCGGTCACGCACTGTGTCATCAACGGCTACAGTATTCTCCAGCCTAGAGTTACAGCGACCCTGCCGCCAAGGCGGGAGCATTCGTTGTTTCATCGGCTTTTTTCCGGTGCGTGTGGCATGGATGCTTATTCGACCTCCGCGTCCGAAGTTTATCAGGATCTGTTCGGGCTCGGGACTTACAGCGGCAAAGGCTTGTATGATGTCGATTCATTTGAAGCCGCTTTGGCCGGACGCGTTCCGGAAAACGCCTTGCTCAGTCATGATTTATTCGAGAGCGTATTCGCCCGTTGTGCGTTTGTCAGTGATATTGAGTTGTATGAGGAATTTCCATCCCATACGGAAGTTGCCGCATCTCGCTCGCATCGCTGGGCGCGTGGTGACTGGCAGTTATTGCCCTGGATTATTGGTCCGCTCGGCAAAGGCATGCCGCTAATTGGACGTTGGAAAATGCTGGATAACTTGCGTCGAACTTTGTCAGCGCCGGGCGCCTTTCTTACCCTTTTGGCAGCCTGGGCTATTCCGAATGCGCCGATTGGGATACTGATGGGGATAGTATTGGTAGCGTTGACTTTTCCTGCCATCCTGGCCATCACTGGTGGAATGAGGCTTCGCGCCGATATTCCGTTGCGTAATCAGTTGCGCGCCACGGCAGAAGATGTGTTGCTGGGGTTGGGCAATAGCCTGGTTACGCTGACACTGCTGGCACAACAAGCCTGGCTGATGACTGATGCCATCGTAAGCACCTTGGTGCGGCTGTTTATCACCCGACAAGAATTGCTTAAATGGGTCACTACGCTACAAGCGAAGACAACGGCGGGATACACTGTGAAGGACCTTATCAGGCCACTCGGTAGTATTAGTATTCTGGTTGTTGGCGCCGGTTCGGTAGTGCTGCTGTTCAATCCTGCTTCGCTTGAAGTTGCCGCGCCGTTCCTGCTGTTGTGGTTACTGTCCCCCGTCATTGCTCATGTCCTGAGTTTGCCGCCGAGACTAAATCCGGCTGAATTATTACTTCCTGATGATGCTTTGCAGTTACGACAAGTTGCGCGACGTACTTGGCGATTTTTTACCACCTTCGTGACGGAGCAGGAGAATCATCTCCCGCCGGATAATTTTCAAGAGGACCCTGAACCTGATATCGCTCATCGCAGCTCGCCGACAAATTTTGGTCTCTATCTGTTATCTGTACTCGCCGCGCACGATTTTGGCTGGCTGGGTCTTATTGACACCATTGACCGGCTGGAGGCAACCTTAAACACGCTGAACAAGCTGCCGCGACTGCATGGACATTTTTATAACTGGTACGATACGCGCACTTTGCACCCGCTGGAACCCAGGTATGTCTCGACCGTTGACAGCGGCAATTTGGCGGCGCATCTGCTGGTGCTTGTTCAGGGATTTAGAGATTTGACACAGCAACCGTATGGGATTTCCACCGTGTTAAACGGTCTTGCCGATACACACAGGCTGCTAGTATCTGCGCTTGCCGGAACCAGCGATGACCAGCGCATGCTCATAGTGACACAGGAAGAACTACAGAAAAAAGCGGATAAACTTGGGGATTTGTTGGCGACTAAACCTGCTAACCATGAGGATTGGGTATGGTTGTGGCGTAAAATAATTCCCTGTGCCGATAACCTGTTGGACCTAGCGCGCGGTTACGCCGCTGAGCGGGGCGAACTTATGGATGACAGCGAAGTGCTGGCATGGGTTACGCAGCTGCACGCTGACATCCATTCTCACGAACGCGACATTGAGAGTTTTGGTTTGTCGATACATGTCAGGTTTCCCCATGATGATCAGCAGAAACCGGAAGCCCAGCGCTGGGAAGCACTGACCCGGCGGGTAAATGCGCTGGCGGAACTTGCACATCAATTGTTCGACGAGATGGATTTTCGTTTCCTCTATGATTATGATCGGCACTTGTTTTCACTTGGGTACCGCGTTGAAGACGGTGTTATCGACGATAGCTATTATGATCTGCTCGCCTCGGAAGCGCGCCTGACCAGCCTTATCGCCATTGCCAAGCGCGAAGTGCCGAGTACTCACTGGTTCCACTTGGGGCGTCGGGTGACACGCACCACGAAAGGTACGGTGTTGTTGTCCTGGTCCGGCTCGATGTTCGAATACCTGATGCCGTCACTGGTGACTTATACGCCGCGCTACAGCCTTCTCGACCAGACCTGCCGTCTGTCCGTGCAGAGTCAGATTGAATACGGTGAACAACGCAATGTGCCGTGGGGTGTATCCGAATCGGCGTTTAATGGCCGCGACCGCTGGTTTACTTATCAGTATTCCGCTTTTGGTGTGCCCGGTCTGGGAATGAAGCGAGGGCTCGCCTATGATCTAGTTATCGCCCCCTATGCCACAGCCTTGGCGTCGATGTACCACACCCATGCTGCTGTGGTAAATTTCGAGCGCCTGGAAAAACTTGGCGCTTTGGGTCGTTACGGCTTTTTCGAAGCACTCGATTTCACACCGACGCGACTTGCGGAAAACCAGAAGGTAGCGTTTGTGCGCTGCTATATGGCTCATCATCAGGGTATGTCTTTGGTGGCTTTGACTAATGTCATATTCGACGGGATTATGCGACGCCGTTTCCATCGCACACCGATGATTCAGGGCGCTGAAATGCTGTTGCAGGAGCGAGTTCCGCACGGTGCTGACAGCGGCATACCTGACTTCACCCAAGCTGAGGCTGAAGTAAAAGAAATAGTGCAGCCGCCGGTACGCCGCGAGCCTTCGCCGATGTCCCTCGTCCCCTCGGCGCATCTGCTTTCCAACGGCCGTTATGGGGTGATGATCACCGCTGCCGGGTCGGGTTATAGTGTTTGTGAAAAACTGGCGGTAACGCGCTGGCGTGAAGATGTGACGCGCGATTGCTGGGGCAGTTATATTTATTTGCGCGATTTAACGAGCGGCAAGATCTGGTCTGCCGGATACCAGCCCACCGCGTCGGTTCCGGATAGATACGAAGTGGTTTTTCTCGAAGACAGGGCGCGCATCTCTCGCGCAGACGGCACTATAGCCAGTCGCTTGGAAATCATTGTGTCGCCGGAGGATGACGCAGAAATCAGGTGTTTGAGTTTGACCAATAACGGGACGCGTACACATGAAATCGAGGTTACCTCCTATTCGGAAATCGTGCTCGCGCCACCCTTGGCTGATAGCGCGCATCCCGCGTTTTCAAACTTGTTCATACAGACCGAATACCTGCCGCAGGCATGCGGGCTAATCGCGCAACGGCGGCCTCGGGCAGAAAATGATCCACGGATTTGGGCTGCGCATGTGCTTTCGTGTAGCGATATCGGTGACGGCGTTCAATATGAAACTGACCGGGTACGGTTTCTTGGGCGAGGACAAACACTGCGTACGCCTGCCGCTGTGATGGATGGCCGTCCGCTCAGCAATACGGTCGGCGCGGTACTTGATCCGATTTTCAGTCTGCGTATGCGGGTCAGAATCGAAGCGGGCGCCACGGTTCATGTGACATTTACCACATTGGTTGCCCCGTCACGACAGGCGGTTGAAGATTTAGCCGATAAGTATCACAGCACGGCTACTTTTGACCGGGTTTCCGATCTTGCATGGACGCATGCTCAAATCCAGTTACGTCATCTGCGCATCAAGCCTGATGAAGCCCTGTTATTTCAAACCCTGGCTAATCGGTTGCTCTATGCCGATTCTTCGCTACGGGCGAATAGCAAGCTTATGAAGCTTAACCGGTTAAATGTCACCGGTTTATGGCGCTATAGTATTTCCGGTGATCGCCCCATCGTATTACTAAGGGTAGCGACAAGAGAAGATCGGGCTATTGCCGATCAGTTATTGCGCGCCTACGAGTATTGGCACATGAAGCGGTTGTCCGTCGACTTGGTGATCTTAAATGAAAAAGAAATTACATATTCCAATGAATTTCAGATCTTATTGGAAGGTATGGTTCGAGAAAATCAGGCGTTTGCAGCTATTCATGAGTACGGTGGGCATGGAGATATTTTTGTGCTGCGCGCTGATCAGCTCTCAGAGGAGGAGCGCGTGCTATTGCAAACCTCAGCTCGAGTGGTGCTTTTGAGTACCCGCGGTACCTTGGCTGAGCAACTGATGCGGCATCCCAAGCCTACGCCGGATTTTATCCATCCCAAAGCCTTGCCTGCATCCAGTGTCGACAGTAGCGAGCCATTAACCGCTCCTAAAGATCTCGAATATTTCAACGGGCTGGGTGGGTTTGCCGACGACGGCCGCGAATATGTAATAGTGCTGGGCAAAGGGCAATGGACGCCTGCGCCCTGGATTAACGTGATCGCCAATGCTGAATTCGGTTTTACGGTCTCGGAGCTGGGCGGCGGCTGTACCTGGAGCCTTAACAGCCGCATGAACCAGTTGACGCCCTGGTCGAACGATCCGGTCAGCGATACTCCCGGCGAAATATTTTATTTACAGGATGACGAAACAGGCGATTTGTGGGGTCCTACTGCATTACCCATTCGAGTAGATAACGCCAGCTATGTGATTCGCCACGGCCAAGGCTATACTCGTTTCGAGCATGTTTCTCACGGCATTCATAGCGAGCTGCTGCAATTTGTAAGTTCGGACGACCCGGTCAAAATTTCATCTCTAACGCTGAAAAACAATTCAGGCCGTCCCCGTAAATTAACGGTTGCAGCCTATGTTGAATGGGTGCTCGGAGCCTCGCGCACCACCACTGCACCTTATATTGTTACCGAGTTGGATCAGGCGACGGGAGCCCTGTTTGCTTACAACCACTTGGACGCAGATTTTGGCCAGCGTATTGCTTTTGTCGATTTAGCCGGGCGGCAAACAGCCTGGACTTGCAATAGAACTGAATTTATCGGTCGTAACGGCAGCCTGGATGCCCCAATAGCCTTGAGTCAGTTCAGAGCGCTTAAAAATCGTGTGGGTGCAGGGCTTGATCCGTGTGCAGCATTGACAACACGGATAGAACTTGCAGCCGATGAAAGCATCGAAATTGTTTTTCTGTTGGGGCAAGGTAGTGACCGAGATCATGCCGGCGAACTGGTCAAGCGTTATCGATCTGCGGATATACAGAAAACTTTTGCCGCGGTGAAGCAATCATGGTCTCAGACACTCAGAAAAGTTCAGGTAAAAACACCGGACAGGGCGCTGGACTTGATGTTGAACGGTTGGCTGCTGTATCAAACCTTGAGTTGTAGAATGTGGGCGCGAGCCGCATTTTATCAGGCAGGCGGAGCCTTCGGTTTCCGCGATCAATTACAGGACAGCATGGCACTTGCGGTAACTCGACCCGATCTTGCCCGCGCCCATCTCATCCGCGCGGCGACGCATCAGTTTGTCGAGGGCGATGTGCAACATTGGTGGCACCCACCTTCCAATCGTGGCGTGCGCACACATTTCTCTGATGACCTTATCTGGCTGCCCTATGTGGTGGCTCACTATATCAAGGTTAGCGGCGATATGGCTGTACTCGACGAAATGCCAACCTTCATCGAAGGCCCAATACTCACGCAAGAACAGGAAGATGCCTATTTCGAGCCGACTCAATCGGAGCAGCAAGCCAGCCTGTTTGAGCACTGTGCGCGAACGCTTGATTTGAGCTTATAAGTCGGCGTACACGGTCTGCCGCTGATGGGCTGTGGTGACTGGAACGATGGCATGAACCGGGTTGGTCATCTGGGCAAAGGAGAGAGCGTGTGGCTCGCCTGGTTCCTGATTGCTGCGCTGTCGGAATTTGCCAGCCTGGCAGAAGCGCGCGGAGATACTGAGCACGCCGACCGTTGGCGTGAACACGTCGCCAGGCTAAAGACCGCGGTGGAAGCTGAAGGATGGGATGCATCCTGGTACCGGCGCGCCTTTTACGATGACGGTACGCCGTTGGGGTCCGCCTCCAACACTGAGTGCCGCATCGATTCGCTGGCTCAGACTTGGGGCGTTATTTCCGGGGCCGCCGACCCCGAGCGGGCGCGGTTGGCGATGAATTCGGTTCGTGAATATCTCATTCAATACGGAGATGATCTGGTGTTGCTGTTCACGCCACCCTTCGATAAGACGCCCCTGGACCCCGGTTATATCAAGGGCTACTTGCCGGGGGTACGGGAAAATGGCGGGCAATATACCCATGCGGCGATCTGGTGCGTTATCGCCTACGCTATGCTGGGAGAGGGAGATCAGGCAGGTGATCTTCTGCATATGCTAAATCCGATTAATCGTACCGCTAACCGGACGGGAGTCTATGCTTACAAGGTCGAGCCGTATGTAATAGCGGCGGATATCTATGCCGTACCGCCCCATGTGCGCCGTGGAGGTTGGACCTGGTACACCGGTGCTGCGGGATGGTTTTACCGTGCAGGTCTGGAATGGCTGTTGGGTTTGAATATCCGCGCCGACAAAATGTACTTCAATCCTTGTATCCCGCGTGAGTGGCGCAGTTACAGCTTAACTTATCAACACGAAGAAACTTGTTATGAAATCATCATCAACAATCCCGGTGGTGTATCAAAGGGCATCGTGTTGATTGAGTTGGATGGAGAGTCGCAATCACAGATTGACAGTGTCCCCTTGCTCCACGATGGAAAAAATCATCAGGTGTTGGTGGTGCTGGGGTGATAATTGATCTTGATGGGGGCTGCGGTTATGGATAGCAACGGTGCCGCCTCTTTTAGAGATGACAGTGACTTCACCATGACGTCTCGAAAGCGGACGGCGCTGTGTAATATACAACCATTCAATATTAAAAAATACTGTGATAATAATTTATCTTGGTCAATTTTGAAGCTGTTAGCCGGCATGCCTAAACAAGAAAGAAATCCCTTATAAAACAGCAGTGCAGGGTAGGCATTAACCCCAAAATGCCATGTTTACGAAAAGATTTAGCATTGCCGGTCCCAAATTGCAATTAATAGAAGTTCCCTTTATAGTAAACCATCCGAATTTGGCGATGGCTATTCCATAGCCGCCTCTTTAAATTGTGTCACCTTTCCTTATCGCCACCATGTTGCGAACCAGTTTTGGTAAATTCCGACAAATTGTCCGTAGTCGTTTCCTGTGGATTTTTATTCTTCTTGTAGCCGGGGCCATCGGTTATAGCTTGCTGCAACCCAAAAAGTCTGAAGACGAAGACACCTATGCCGTTACCGTAACCCTGGGCGACATTGAAGAAAACGTCACCGCCCAAGGCAAGTTGGAGCCGAAGGAATTCGTCGATGTCGGTGCTCAGGTTACCGGCCAGTTGCAAAAAATTTATGTGCATATCGGCGATAACGTGACTGCCGGGCAGTTGCTGGCGCAGATCGATCCCAGGATTTACGCGTCACGGGTGCAGGCCGACGAGGCTAATATCAAAAACTTGCAGGCTCAACTGGTTGCGCAGCAGGCGCAGGTGGTCTTCTCCCGGCAACAGTACGACCGTAATCGGGAGCTTTATAAAAGCAAGGGCGTTAGTCAGCAGGATTATCAGAACAGCGAGTTTGATATTAAGAAAGCCGTGGCGACTGCGGTTTCTATTCAGGCGCAAATCGAGCAGGTGCAGTCGACGTTAAGCGGCGATAAAACCAATCTCGGTTACACCAAAATTTACGCGCCGTTGGACAGTACGGTCGTCGACCAGAAAGCTCGTGAAGGCCAAACCTTGAACGCCAACCAGCAGACGCCGATGATTTTGCAGCTGGCCAAGCTCGATATCATGACGGTGCGTGCACAAGTCGCCGAAGCTGATGTGATGCGCTTGCGGCCCGATTTGGCGGTGTATTTCACCACGTTGGGTGCAGGTGAGCGGCGCTGGCAGGGTGTTGTCCGGCAAATTCTGCCGACTCCGGAAGTGATCAACAATGTGGTGCTATATAACGTGCTGGTCGATGTCGAAAATCATGACCGGCAGCTGATGACCGGCATGAGTACGCAGATGTTTTTCGTACTCGGTAAGGCGAAACAAGTGCCGCAGATACCGGTTGCCGCGCTTGGCCCTAGAGTGCGCGATGAAGATAATCAAAACGGCGAAGCCTATCAGGTCAAGGAAGTCACCGAACAGGGCGTGCAGGAAAAAATTGTCCACGTCGGATTGAGAACCCGGCGCTTTGCCGAAATTCGAGACGGTCTTGAAGTGGGCGCACAATTGCAGGTCATGGCGCGAGCGGAAGACAAGAACAACAAGAAAGATAAAGGCTATCCAAGGACGAGTGGGCCGCGGTTATGAGTACTGCAAGCCCGTTACTCGATCTAAAGAACATCCAGCGCTACTATCCAGGCGGCGATACTGTGGTTCGCGCGCTCAATGACGTTTCGCTGACCGTCTGGCCCGGCGAGTTCGTGGCGATTATCGGCCAGTCCGGTTCCGGAAAGTCGACACTGATGAATCTGATCGGCTGTCTCGATCGCGCTGATCTCGGTAGTTACCATGTTTTGGGTGAAGACGTGGCGGGGCTGGATGCCGATCAACTGGCGGCCTTGCGTCGCGAGACTTTCGGTTTTGTATTCCAGCGTTATAACCTTCTTAATAACGCCTCGGCGGCGGAAAATGTTGAAATACCCGCCTTGTATGCCGGCTTGTCTAAGCCTGAGCGTCACAGCCGCGCTGTGCGATTGCTGGACAGTCTGGGACTGGCAAATCGTGGCGATCATAGGCCGATGCAGCTGTCCGGCGGTCAGCAGCAACGGGTTGCCATCGCCCGCGCCCTGATGAACGATCCGCCAGTGATTTTGGCCGACGAACCGACCGGGGCGCTTGACAGCCAAAGCGGCGAGGAAGTCATGGCGTTGCTTCGCGATTTGCATGGAGCAGGCCGCACCATTTTACTGATTACCCATGACGAAAAAATTGCGGCTCATGCCCATCGGATTGTCAGCATACGCGATGGCAAAATTGTCAGTGATAGCGGCGAAACTCGTAATAATAGCCGTTTACTGTCGCCACCGGCGTACCGCGGCATCGGTGCGGCCGGGGTGCTGGCCGAACTGCTGGAAGCGGCCAAAACCGCAATACGTTCGCTGCATGCCAACCTGTTTCGCACCGCGCTGACCCTGCTCGGCATTGTGATCGGCGTTGCTGCCGTAGTCACCATGCTGGCAGTGGGGCAGGGTAGTCAAGAAAAAGTGCTGGATCAGATGCGCGCGATGGGCACTAATATTCTGTCGATTCGTCCCGGTGCGCCGGGGCTGCGCGGCAGTTCCGATGTGGCAACTTTGATTCCGGCTGATGCCGATGCTATAGCGGAGTTAGATAACGTCGAGTGGTCCTCTCCCGAGCGCAGTACACGACAAACAGTGCGCTACGGCAATATTGACTATGCCACCAGCGTTCATGGCGTTGCGCCCAGTATGACCGAAGTGCGCGAGTGGCCGGTTTCCGAAGGCGATTTTTTCGACGACCGCGATATGCGCCGCTACGCACCGGTGGTTGTGCTGGGACAATCGATCAGAGAAATTCTGTTTCCCGATGGCAGCAGTCCCGTGGGACGCTATGTGCTGGTCGGTAATATTCCATTTGAAGTGATCGGCGTGATGGCCACCAAGGGCGCCGATTCCATGGGCAACGATCGCGACGATACGGTATTTGTGCCGCTGACTACCGGACTGATCCGGCTGTTCGGACAAAACTATATTGGCGGCATCACGGTGAAGGTGCGCGATGTCGAGAAGATCGACAGCACCCAGCAAGCGATTTCTGATTTATTGCTTGCCCGGCATCAAACCGAAAACTTCAGGATATACAACATGGCATCGATTCTGGCCACAGTCACTGAAACCCAAAACACCTTTACGCTGATGCTGGGTATTGTCGCCGCGATTTCCTTGTTGGTCGGCGGCATCGGCGTGATGAATATCATGCTGGTCAGCGTAACCGAACGGACTCGAGAAATAGGCATCCGCATCGCCACCGGCGCACGCCGTCGCGACATAATGCTGCAGTTCAACACCGAAGCGGCGGTGGTCTGTACGCTGGGCGGCTTGATAGGGGTGTTGCTGGGTTTTGCTGCTGGAATCGGGTTGCGCTATTTCGATATGGCGGTGATTTTTTCGCCACTGCCGGCGATAATGGCTTTTTCCTGTGCGTTCGGTACCGGCTTGTTGTTCGGTTACCTGCCTGCCCGCAAGGCCGCCGGGTTAGACCCGGTGGTGGCGCTGGCTGCCGAGTAACGGATGGTGTTTGAATTCGGTGTACCTAAATATTGATGAAAAATAAATTATCGATAACTTCAGCGTTGCTGTTTTTGACCTCCTGCAATCTGGTGCCGGATTTTCAGCGCCCGGGCGTGGAAACGCCGGCTCAATGGCACGATGCCAGCCTGGCACAGCAAAAATCCGCCGTCGATCCGCAGTGGTGGCGGGCTTTCGGCAGCGCGCAACTCAATCACCTGATAACGGAGTCGCTGCTTTACAATAACGATCTGGCTGCGGCTAAGCAGCGTGTTGAGCAGGCCCGGGCTCAGGCCAAGATTGCCGGGGCTAACTTGTGGCCGTCAATTGGATTACAGGGTGATTTTACCTCTACTCATAATACCAGCGGCGACAGTCAGAGAGATTCCGGGCTGTTTACCGATTCCAGCAACAACATCGGCAATACTGAGAGAGAAATCGGCCAGTTTAAGGTCGCCTACGAAGTTGATTTGTGGGGCGCCAATCGCGCCAGCCGTGACGCCGGTTCGGCGCGCTTGCTAAGCTCGGTTTTTACCCGCGATGCCTTGCAGCTGGTGGTGATGTCCAATGTCGGCCAGGCTTATTTCAACCTGTTGGCTGTGGCCGAGAGCAAGCGCATTGCGACCGAGTTTCTGGAAAACGTCACTAATGTACTGGCGATTGTCGAAGCCCGTTATCAGGCCGGTGCGGTATCGGCGCTGGATGTGGCGCAGCAGAAAACCGAGCTGGCAACGGCACGCGCCAATCTGGATTTGCTGACCCAGCAATACACCTTGGCGGAGAATGCGTTGACGATATTGCTGGGCCATCCGCCTCAGACAGTGTCTTTCAATGCCGAGCATTTTTTCGATTTGCTGCTGCCTGTGATTAACGCAGTGCAGCCGGCTGCTTTGCTGGAGCGCAGACCGGATATCCGGCAAGCTGAAATGGAATTGATCGCTGCCAATGCCGATATCGGCGTGGCGCGGGCTGCCTTTTATCCGAAGCTGCAATTGAATCTGGATGCGATTATCGCCGCGCCGCAACCGTCGGGTGTGGTATTGGCGGCGGTTTCCAGCCTGACGCAGCCCTTGTTTCAGGGCGGGCGTCTGGAAGGCGGGCTGGAGAATGCGGAAGCCCGAAACGCCGAATTGGTGGAGACCTATCGGAAAACGGTTTTGACGGCATTTAAAGAAGTGGAGGATGCGGCGGCGGTGCGCAGTAACTCAACACGTCGTCTGCAAGCCTTGGCGGATGCGGTAGACAGTTCCCGGCAGGCGTATCAGCTTTCTTTGGATCGCTATCGGCTCGGCTTGATCGATTATCAAACCCTGCTTTCAACCCAACGCAGCTTGCTGAACGCCGAGACCAGCCAGGTTCAAGCCCGGCAGGACGTCTTGGTTGCGATGGTGCAGCTCTATCAGGCTTTAGGCGGCGGCTGGTCGAGCAATCAATCGTAGACAAGTTCTGATCTTATTGGAACGATTGTTGATCCGGCTCGGTGTCTTAATTTTAATATTTTTAACCGTTCGTGCAGAGCCTGTAGTAGAAGGTGAAATGGTTTAATTACACAGGACACTTCTAAAGACAGATTTATAATGTCATCGAACGGGCGGTGATTCTGTCCCAAGGCTCATTGCTCGATATCGCCCCCTTGCAGCCCGCTCGCGCACCATCCCGGTGCTGTTACCGGCAAGTTGCGGACTTTGGAAGCCGTGGAGCGCGAACATATTCTGCGCACCCTTGAAGCAACCGCTTTGCAGATTTCCGGTGTCAAGGGCGCGGCGGCGATACTGGGCATGAATCCCAATACCTTGCTATCAAGGATGTTGAAGTTGGAGATTTGCGGAAACCCAGCATTGTAGAGGCTTCATAGTGCTTTGTTTATCAACCCTGCCCACGTGCTCAAAAGCGGATTTGAATGGGTTTGGAAAATGAGGCAAAAAGATCATTCGGACAGAAAATACTCATTAATAGCAAATTTCCTCAGATTTCCAAAATAACACACCAGAATCCTTTTAAAACAAGCTCTAAGAAGCAGGAAAATATCAACGAAATATTGAAAGCCGAAGGTTCAAACTATCAAATCGGTTATAGCGAAGTTAAAATTGGTGTTCCTCCCAAGATGGTTTATGATCTCAAAAGCTTGGCAGATGAGTAAAGACACCGATTAAGGCTGTTTCGATCACTATCAAGGCGATGAGACTTAATTTGGTTACTTGCATGTACAATCGCAAAAACTGGTTTTCGCACTTCTCATTCATTGACTGGGTCTTATCCAATTTCCATGATGGGATATGTAAGTGGCGTAACTGCCTATTGAATTTCCCATCCCAACAACCCTTATTTAGAGGACAATGAGCATGAACAAAAAATACGGTTTTAAACATGTCGTTTCATCCCTAATTATCGCCGCTGGACTGCTCGCTACGTCGGCTCCGAGCTATTCGGAAAGCATGAGTGAACGGAGCGGTGAGCGGCAGGAAAAGCGGGACACTAAGCAGGAGGGACGCGAGCAGGCACGCGATGCCAAGGCTGCATGTAAGGAAGGAGACCAGAGTCGTTCGGAATGCCGGCAGGAAAAACGAGACATCAAGCAGGAAAGTCGGGAGACCGGCCGGGACATCAAGCGCAACTGATGGGACGATCCGTTCGAGCGTATTAAAATGAGGCCTATCCAACGGATAGGCCATAGATTAAAGTATGAGGCTATTTCTCAATATGAAGCTGTGCATGGAAATGGCCCTCTATTTCTGATAGAGGGCGGTCCTACCGAAACAATGGTTACCCGACGAGCGTCTTCATTAGTAAATCGCCATTCCATAGGCGAACCAGGCAGGATCTCCCAAACAAGCCGTCGGCCTAAAGCTACCTAAGGAATCGCTGATTAAATCCTTCGACAGGCTCAGGACGAACGGTAAGTGTTTGATTCCGTTCATGGAGAGCTTGTCGAACCATGAACGGAATCGTTTTGTTCAGTGCTTCCCTAAAGGAGGGTGCCGACGAGCTTCATTAGCAAGTCCTTGATCGGAATCTGGAGGGAGAACAATACGGCAATGGGAATCAGCGCCGGGAGCGCGATAGCGAGCAATGATGACTTGCCGATCGGCACCACGCGCATTTTCTTGACCGCCTCATAGAGTGTCAGGGTGTCAGCCACCGGCCCGAGTTCCGGCGCTTGCAAGACCGGATCGTCTGCTTCCATTTCCCCCAGAATCCAACGCCGGCGCACCAAACGCCCGTGTTCGCCGACCAATGCGCCGTATTCCAGTAAGGCGCGGCGCTTGGCGGCGGCAAGAGGACCGATGAACGTCAGCAGCGGAGCCAGACAAATCCCGACGAGGATGACCAGAAAAACAACGAATAATCCTTTCAGAGACTGAACGTTGACTCCGTGATAGACGACCGTGTGGGCCAAGCGCGAAGCCAGCACTGCCGATAAGGCGAAGGCGAACAGGCTGAACGCATTCGGCAGGCGTTCCAGGAAGCCCAGGCCACCGGCTCCGTCCGGATGAGTGGGCACGATGGCGAGGTCGAGCCTGGCGAAGCGCTTCATCAGGAGGAAAACCAGGACCAGGCGCCAGAGCCAAGCCGCCAGGAGGGCGTTGAAGATTGGGCGGCTCACGTACATGAACCACCAACCGCCGAACCCGAGATTACCAGGGCCGCCGCTCAAGGCCCAGCTGACTTCGTGGTCCAGTTCAGACCCGGCGGTCGCGGGCTCCAGGACCGCCCAGGCAACGATGAGTACAGCGATCACCACCCAGGGCAGAGTCCGATTGCGCAGGCGGGTTATGTCCTTGATGATGTTCACGAAATCCTGCTTTTGGGCGGGCTGTATCAGGCCTGAGGTCAGGAAATAAGGAATCAGCGTCGTGGTCAGCTTGTGCATCATCCCCTCTCCCAGAATGAGCAGAGGTACGGCGAGCAAAAAACGAACATGCACACCGAAGTGCCTCAGTAGCGGATCGTCTACAGTGCCGGGCCATATCCGGTTCATATACGCGGCCCATACGACGATGGGCAGCCAGGTGAGCAGGGCGAAAAAGACTGCTCGGCGAACCGTGCCCAATCCCTGTTCAGGAATCAGCCCCACGCGGCGTTGCAGTCTAAACGGCAAATCATCCCGGATCAGGGAGAGCGCCAGCGATTCATCTATGTTTTGTTTCATGGTTTGGCTCCTTGTTGATCAAAACGGTAATCGGTGACTTCCAGCCCGCTGGGCTGCGCGTACCTTAAGGCCTAACGGATCATATCATGCTCTCAAATATCCGTTTTGTCGCGCTAAAATCAATCTCATCCACTATGCGGTACGCGCAGCGTACTCTATATTGTTGTTACATTTCCGTGTTCCGCTTATGTCCCATTTTCGGCGCGCTTATGTTCCCGGCAGTTCCTTCTTTTTCACCTTGGTAACGGAACGTCGCGATAGACCCTGCGCATATTTAATTTTTCAGGATCATAAGATAAACTGGAATTTTATAAAGCTTTTTCCATTCGGAGGCCGTGCTCTGGCTACCGTATATTTCAAATAACTTTTTATTGAATTGGCAGCAAATTCCTGGAGTTTTCGGTGGCGACAACTAAAGTTTTATTAAAGGGCTTTTCCTGTTATCACACAAAGAAAAGACTGGCTGGTTTGACTAGGCTTTTAAGTTTATTGTTCTTGCTGAGCGGTTGCCAAACTGTATCGACCCCCGAACAGGTTACTACGGAGTTTTGGGAAGCGATGGCAGACAGTGATCTTAACTCTGCCAGAAAATACGCTACTCGGGAGACTCAATATCTTGTTAATACACAGCAAAGTATGGAGGAAGCGACTGTAAAGACCGAGGAGGCTTTAATCAATGGCTCCAATGCAACTGTAGCAACGTTCATGACGTTAAAAAAATCTGAGATCAATGATGTTTTGTCTTTTGATACTGTGTTATTGAAAGAAAACAATCAATGGAAAGTCGATTATCAGCAAACGCTCAATAATCTTTCACTTCTGCCTTTGGGGGATATTTTTAGAAGCTTACGAGCGTTAGGCGAAACCTTTAAAAAGGAGTTGAAACAGCAAATTCCCTTGTTTGAGAAACAATTCAAATCCTTCAGTGAAGAATTAATACGGCAATTGGACGAATATCGGCGTCAACTGGAACAATCCGTCCCGCCTGAAAAACTGAAGCCTCATTCCGGTACCATATAACTGTGTATTACGGAGTTCAGGTGAGTGTTATAGCGCAAAGGGCCACTGCCCCAAATGCCGCGTCTGATCTTGCTAAACTGACTGGCGCGAATAGATTCGACTTTTTCCTATTGTCTGGAAAAAGTCGATTTGATCAATGACCTGTGCATTGGCTAGGCCTCAGGGTGAGTTGATGGCTGCATGGATCAAAATATCTGCCCATGTAGTCGTCAGCCTAACCTACGCTGGTCTTATTCTTGGTCGTAGCCGTATGTTGTGTTGTTGTTGAAATCCGACCAGACATACTCCGGTTGAACCAAACTTTTGGTCGGAATTGGACTGGTGACGATATCGAAGATACCGGTAGCGGTTCTGGCCAAGGTATCCACTGTACCCATCACCAAGCCACCGGTGAAACCTATGACAGGGTTGGTCTTGTTAGTGGCATTGACAATGTTTTTAGGAACTTCGCCTATGCCGGTAAAGAGATTGCCGAAACCGCGATAAAATTTATGCGATACATTGTCAACATACTCATCGGCTTGACTGACTGGCACGTAACAGTTGATGGCTAAAACAGAAACCAGAAACAAATACTTGTGTTTGAACATGATGATCCTCTTTATTGCATTGTTGTTAATATGATGGTAGCGACTCGATTTTATTATCGTTTCATAATAAAAACGAGTCAACTCTAAACACCAAGGCACTATCCAGTATTGTGGTGCCATTCGGGTCGGCCCCCATTGATTTTCTTATTTCCCGTAATGCTGTGCCAGATAATCGATGATTATCTGTTTGTCGGCATCATTGATGGGTGCACCCATAATATTGATCATCTTGCCGACTGTTTTTTCCCAGCCGGCCCGATCCAGAATCGTGGCGTGCAGGGTGATATAGTCCAGGCTGTGACATATTGCGCACTGCGCAACGACCTGGTTTTTGCCTGGCCTGTCCTTCAGAACTATCTGGCTTTCCCCGGCTGTTGCCGTGGCGGCGAAAAACGATAACAACAAAATCAGCGTTCGCATCATGTTCTCCTCAAGCCAGCTGAAGGGTGATTTTCTGCACGGCGTTGTGGTGGTAACCGGAAGGGTTCGGGATCGGCTCCAGCGGTTGGCTGGCGCCGGAATGGCTGGTAGCTCGCGTCATAATTCGGTATTCACCTGGATGGTTAGGTTTAAAGTCCAATTGCCATTGGCGCCAGGAAAAGCGTCCGTAATCCTGCTTCAGTGTGGCCTGATGCCAATTGATGCCGTCATCTGTGGAAACTTCCACTCGTGCGATGCCATTGCCGCCGTCCCAGGCTACGCCCTTGATTTCGATTGGCTTGGTGTTAGGTAAGGTCTGTCCGTCTACCAGGTTGGTGATCAATGAATTGACCACCATTTCCGTGATCGGCATATTCGTCTCGGTTTCCTGTGAGCTAAATTGTCCGCTTGGGAAGCGATCCTTGGGTATGCGGTAAGCAGTCTTCATCCAGAAACCGTCGAAGGGTTTGGATATGACATTAACTGCAGTCAGATGCTTCATCCAATAGGTGGCGGTCCAGCCGGGAATGATCAGACGGGCTGGGAAGCCGTTCCAGTGAGGCAAAGGTTCGCCGTTCATTTCAAAGGCGATGAGGGTGTTCTCATCCAGCGCTTTCGCCAGCGGCAGGCTTTTGACAAAGTCAGGCGTAGTTGGCAGTACACCGGAATCGGCGCCATCCAGACTCACTTCCAGTGCGGATTTGTCGATTCCGGCCCCAGCGAGCACATCTTTCAGGCGAACGCCGCGCCAGAGCGCATTGCCCATCGCACCGGAACCCCACTGTATGCCGGGGACATGCGGTTGAAACAAGCCCCGGCGATTACCGGAGCATAGACAAAGGGCGGCGATTTCGACTTGTTTGAAATTCCTGCGCAATTGTTCAAGGGTGAGTTCCAATGGAGTGCGAACGGCATCGCCGCCTATGCGCAGCCGCCATTCGCTGATTTTCACATCGGGAATTACGGCGTTATGGTAGCGCACAAAGAAGCGATTATTGGGGGTAAACGGCGCGTCGAAATAATTGATTGGTGTTTCGTAATTGGGAGGCCGGTAAGTTTTTTTGATCAGCGCCTCTTTGCCGGGGAGGGCATCCATGATCGATGATTCCTCCGTACCTGTTGCAACCGCCAAACCCGATCGTTGCAATAGGGATAGTCCGCCGAGTGCTGCCAGGCTGCCTGCGGCCTGCTTGATAAAGTGTCTTCTGTCGACCATAAAATATCTCCTCGTTTGGATGCTGAGCTATGCGTTGAACGATCAAAATTACGGAAAATCGATGTCGGTAGCAATTGCCAAATGCAATGAAGCCCGACAATTCAACGCTCGCCGCAGGTAAAATCTTCAAGAGCAAGATCGTTTGGCTAACGCTCCGACAATACGTTTGTGTGCACATACCGACGTAATGTCGAAAAAGGCCAATCAATCGACCGTTTGACATAACCATGTTTGACGGGATTATAGGTAACATGACTTTCAAAATCGCACTCGTCACGGATTTGATGTTTCCAGTAATGCCGTTGCCAAATGCCGCGTCCGGCTCCTAACAACCGCTTTGTTCCTCACATGAAGACTAACGCGCCTCATCCGGTACGAAAGCTATTATCCGCAATGGCGCTCCGCTGCCCCCTTTGATCTTCATCGGAAGTGCAATGATCTGCGCTCCCACTGTTGGCACTTTGTCCAGGTTTGCAACGTTCTCAAATACAGGTGTACTCTTACCCATCAGTACTACATGACTATTAAATGTCTGCGATTGCCCGTAGTCAATGCTGGCTGTATCTATCCCTATTGCATTAATTCTCCGGCTATTGACTAGCCACTTAACCGCTTCAGGGTGCAAACCGGGGAAATGTAGCTCAGCTACACCTTCAGCACCTCGCTTATCAGTACCTAAATACTTCATCCGGTCAGGCCAATACTGTCCAAATCCCGTTTGCAGCAATACTATGCTCCCCTCCGGTATCCTCCCGTGCTGAGATTCCCACGTGTTGAAATCCTCTACACTGACCTGGTAATCACGATTCGCGATTGCCTTCTGTGAAACGTCGACCTTGATTGCCGGAGCAATAAGCTGTGTTAGTGGAATCTCATCTACGGTTTTACCCCCATTTGCGAAATGGATTGGCGCATCAATATGAGTGCCACCGTGTTCTGCGGCACTGAATTTATATGCTGAATAGTAATACCCTCTCTCCGTCACACCGGCAGAGACAGTATCCAATTTGAACGGTTCAGCTGTTGGCCAATATATGGTTTCTGAGGAATAATCATATGACAAATCTATCCACTGTCCTGAAGGATAGCTGCCACGGTTAGCGCAACCAGCAGCAAGGCAACACAGTGCAACAAGCGAGACTATCTTGGTTAGCAACATTTTCTCCACTCTCCTTCAACCATGAATCAACAGTACATATTTCGAACTTAATGCACAATATGTAGGAATACCTATGTGGGGTAGATCGAAAAATCAGCTGCTGCGATATCCCAAAGGACCGTAGGTTGGGGGAGGTGTTAGCCGTACCCCCAACACATTGGCCTTTCGGTTATTGATGGCTTCGATTGTTGGGCTTCATTGCATTCGGCAATTGCTCCCGGCATTGCTCTACCTCCTGCATAACCCACAGGGATGTTGTGGGAAATGCAGATTTTGCATGGAGCAAAATATCTGCCCATGCAGTCGTCAGCCTAACCTACGGCCCTCAAATACACATGCGATCACATCAGACCTAAAATCTGATAGGAACCTTTGGTGTTCAGGATGATAGTCACGGGCGATTGGGTTTTGTTTTCCCAGTACCAGCCGTGTGGGCCTTCGAAGGGGGCTGTCAAAGTGCCGTTGGATTGATTATCGATACTCTCCTTAAAGCTTTTGAAGTAACCGGTCTTATCACCTTTGGGTTCGCCATGAAAATCAAAATAGAGTTTGGCCCCGTCAGTAGCCCATGAATACTCGAGTGCTGCACCTATCACCAGATGGAATTTATATTCCAGGCCCTCTCCGGCTGGCACTGTTATTTTGACTGAATCTTGCCACAAGGGTTGTGGTTGCTTTTGAGTGGTTTCAGTTGAACCGGTAGACTCAGTTGCAGCCTGTTTTTGATCCTGATCGCTTATTTCAGCGGCTTGCGAAGGCAGAACTGGGGTAGTGATGGAGAGCGGCTGACTCGTGGCTTTTGTTTGCGCGGATAAAGCAGTTAACCCCATCATTTTTCCTAACCCAGTTGGGTCAATTCCGTATTCTGCGGGCAGTACAGCCGATATTAAAATAGCAGTGGCCAATAGTGTGGCAAAAGCAGTGGCGATGATGAGAGATTTTAGTGATGGAACGGGAGGATTAATGTTATTCATGAGTTTATGCCTTAAATAAATAGCCGGTTAGTTGGTAGCCGAACAGAATCAGGCCGCCTGTCATTAAAAGTGTATTGGTCGCCGTCGAAAAGGAATAGAAACTCTTGTGTCTGCGCCAAAAATCGAGCGCAATCAAAATAAACAGCAGGGCCACAAACTGGCCTATTTCCACCCCGACATTGAAGGCCAATAAATTTTTCCATAACTCCGCCTGAGGCAGTGAAAAATCCTGCAATTTGGTGGCGAGTCCAAAGCCATGAAACAAGCCGAAAACCATCACTGCGATTTTGGTATTCGGTTGAAAGCCGAACAACCGACGAAAACCTCCCAGGTTATCGGAGCCTTTGTAGACAATGGAAAGCCCAATAATGGCATCAATCAGGAAAGGATTGACCGCCACGTTGTTGAGCACGCCGAACAATAGCGTCAAGCTATGTCCCAAGGTGAACAAGCTGACATACAGCAGTACATCCCGGGTGCGGAACAGAAAGAAAATCACGCCAATCAGAAAGAGCAGGTGATCGTAGCCGGTTACCATGTGCTTGGCGCCGATATAAAGAAACGGCCCGATGGCTACACCCTGGTTTGCCAATAAAAATCGCTCGGTATTGGCGTCAACACCATGAGCCAAGACACTGGGGCTGAGGAGAAATAACAAGAACGGCAAGCCAATAAGCCAGGCTGGTCGTCGTATTGCGGATGTCATAAATAAAAAATCCTGTTTTAAGTGGTTGGAATAAGGTTGCTGTGCTGTCTATAGCTTAATGCCATAGTGCGTCAATATTGTGATCATTAAGAAATAACAGCCTGCCGTCACTGCCATTGACAGTCCCATGCTCAGATAGAAGTTAAGCCCAGTCTTTAGCAATAAAGGCAAGCTGATGAAAAAAACCAGGGAGGGGATAACCAACCAAAAAACACCGATTGCCAAATCGGCCACTTTACCGGCATCTTTGGTATCGATGTAAAGCCAGAACATCGCTAAAACAGAAATGAGCGGCAGCGAGGCTAACAGGGCACCAAACAATGAGCTTCGTTTCGATAGCTCCGATATCGCCACGATAAGCAGGCTGGTAATCATAACTTTAATTATCGTATAGATCATTTTGTGTCACTGCTATTTAGTTTCGTGGCCGGCATTTATTTTCTACAGCTTTCTAACTCTGAGCAGCCAGTTTTTCTGCTGATTTCGTTCGAGTAATTATCCAGACAAACCACTGACTGATTATTGCTGTCTCTTGGGCTCTTCACCTTGAAAATTTTATAATCCGAAATAAACATTCGAGCGCCAGCTTTGGATTTAGGCTGTGTCTAAATAAAAAAGTTGGAGTTATATTGGATAGAGTCTGCTGAATAGTGCCTGAATTGACCTGTAAAGTAGAAGGAAATATTAAGAATGTGTGCAATGCTGAGCATTCAGTGGAACGAACAATGACATCTCAGCGCGGTTCGTTCGTGATTTTTTTACAGCCTCGGCCGATTTTAGCAAGTCATGACTGCCTCAAATCGACCCCGCTTCGGTCGTTCAGATATTATTGGAAACAGATAATGTTGTGGAGGCAAGGAGTAGTTGTAAGCGCGGCGCAGCGCTGCTTGCAAGAGTCCCTCATTAGATTACCGCACGACGCTCTGCCATGGCCGAAGAAATAACGCGGATAGCCGAACGCATCAAGAACCCCACGAGCCCCAGTGCAACCACAATATCAGGCCATCCTGAACCTGTGAACCAGACTACTCCAGCGGCTACAAAAACTGAAAGATTGGATACGATATCATTTCTAGAGCACTCCCACACTGAACTCATGTTCACATCTTCATGGCGATGTCGCCACAGTAGAAAAAGACAAAGGGAGTTTGCGGCAAGGCCAAGAAGACTGAATGCGCCCATAACCTCGAAGATGGGCTGACTTGGAACAAAAAGCTTGTAAGTAATCTGAGCGGCCACAGCGATAGCAGCAAGAAAAATAAGTCCTCCCTTAAACAGGGCAACTTTGGCTTTAACAGTAGTGCTCCTCGAAACCGCATAGAGGCTAAGGCCATAGGTCAATGCGTCTCCAAGGTTATCAAGACTGTCAGCCAGCAGCGCAGTTGACTTGCT
>JBAZTN010000016.1:0-10662 GCA_041661895.1 Methylobacter sp.
AATTATCAGGCTTTACGTCAACCGCTGCATGATGTCATGGACGCCAATCAGGTTCGCGGCACCTTGCTGCTGGCCAGCGAGGGCATCAATGGCACGATAGCCGGATCACGCCAGGCCATCGATACAGTGCTGGACTGGTTGCGCTGTGACCCGCGTCTGGCAGATATCGATCACAAGGAATCGCTGACCGACAAGCCACCTTTCAACCGCACCAAAGTTAAACTCAAAAAAGAAATAGTGACTATGGGCGTGGAAGGCATCGATCCCAAGCGCGTGGTGGGTACTTATGTCAGCCCTGAAGATTGGAACAAACTGATCTCCGATCCCGAGGTCATACTGGTCGACACCCGCAATGACTACGAGTTCAAAGTCGGCACCTTTAAAAACGCCATTAACCCGAACACAACAAGCTTCCGGGAGTTTCCCCAGTACGTAAAAGAAAATCTCGATCCCGAAAAACACAAAAAAGTGGCGATGTTCTGCACCGGCGGTATCCGCTGCGAGAAATCCACGGCCTTCTTAAAAGAACAGGGCTTTGACGAGGTCTATCATCTCAAAGGCGGGATATTGAAATATCTGGAAGAAGTCCCCGCCCAGGAAACGCTATGGGAAGGCGAATGCTTTGTCTTTGACGACCGGGTAACGGTTAATCTCCAGCTTGAAAAAGGCAATTACGACCAATGTAACGCCTGCCGCCTGCCCATCACCGAAGCCGATAAGGCCAGTGATAAATACCAGCAAGGTATCAGCTGTCCTCATTGTTACGATAAAATCACGCCTGAGCAGAAAATCCGTTTCATGGAGCGTGAAAAGCAAATGGAATTAGCCAGAAAACGCGGCGAAGCCCATATGGGTGCCGATGCAGCCAGGACGCTAGTCCAAAAACGCGTAGCCAAGCAGCAACGTCGGCAGCCAGTAGTGGAAGAATAAAACAAAGATAATGACCGGGGCATAACATGGAAGCCAGCGCGAAAACAATTAACTCATTAGCTGTACTTTGCAGCGGCGGCGACAGCCCCGGCATGAATCCGGCGGTGCGTGCGGTGGTCAGAACGGCTATCGGCCTCGGCATTGAGGTTTTCGGTATTTACAGGGGATACTCCGGCTTGCTTGAAGGCAATATCCGAAGACTCAGCTTGTCCTCGGTCAGCAACATCATCCAGCGCGGCGGAACTATTCTCGACAGCTCTCGCTGTCCTGAGTTTTACGCCACCGAACACAGACAGGAAGCCGCGCAGATTTTATTAAAGAGCCATATTGATGGTTTGATCATTATCGGCGGCGATGGCTCTTTTACTGGCGCCATGCTCTTGCATCAAGAACATGGCATTCCGGTGGTGGGCATCCCCGGCACCATAGATAATGACATTTCCGGCACCGAATACACTATCGGTTTCAATACCGCCGTACAGACCGCCACTAATGCAGTTGACAACATCAGGGATACCGCATCTGCGCATGAGCGCACGTTCTTGGTTGAGGTCATGGGCCACAAATCGTCCGGAATTGCTTTGCAGGTGGGCGTATGTACCGGCGCCGAGCATGTTGTCTTGTCGAATCAGCCGGTTGATTACCAGAAGATTGTCAACGATATTACTAAAGGCATCGCGCGCGGCAAAACGTCATCCATTATCATCGTCGCTGAAGGCGAGAAAGCAGGCTTGTCCTATGAGATAAAAGATGTATTGCTGAAGCAATACAACATTAGCGTCCACGTTTGCATTTTGGGGCATATTCAACGCGGCGGAAGCCCGACTGCTCTGGATCGCCTGGTCGCCTCAAAAATGGGTTATGCCGCAGTACACGCCATTCATCAAGGTCAGCAGGTTCACGTTACCGCCTTTAACAAAGGGGATGTCGAAATCGTTCCGTTAACTATGTGCCTGGGAAGAAGAAATGAAACTGCCGCACCACAACTCGAATTGATCCAAGCCCTGGCCATTTAGGAGATAAAATCAATGAAAGCGCAACTAGGTCAAAAAGCCCCATTATTATCAGTTTCTGATTGGGTTCAGGGTGACCCCGTAAATTTTGATCAGTTATCAGGCCGGGTCGTACTGGTAGAAGTCTTTCAGGTGAACTGTCCGGGCTGTTTTTTATATTCCCTGCCCCAGGCGATAGACCTGCACCGGAAATATTCGGATCAAGGCTTATCCGTATTGGGCGTCGCTACAGCGTTTGAGGATTTTGACAAAAATAATCTGAAAAACCTGATTCGACTGGCTGAAAATGGTGGGGTTGTTGGCGAAACGCTGCACTTGCTAAGCCAGCAAGGAAAATTAACAGAAGACGGCCACCTGCCCTATTGCATCCCCTTCCCGCTGGCGATGGATCGCCTGAACAAACGCCAGGCTGATGTAACCGCTGCTGAAATCGCAGCTTTTATCAAAGACCGAGTCTCCGGCTTTGACCAGCAGCCTGAACCTTATCAGCAAAAAATCCGGCAGCAAGTACGGGATTATTTTCAGTCTCTTGATTACCACGCCGAAACCTTTGAGCGTTTCGACTTAAAAGGCACACCCTCGCATATCCTTGTGGATAAAAAAGGCATGCTACGGGATTGTGCATTTGGAGCTTACCCCGAACTGGAAGCCCGGGTATTGGGGTTGTTGCAGGAATAAAATTAATTTCCTGAATGCTCGCCATTAAATCGATCTGGCCAAACGATGCAGCGCTTCAGCACCATGATTGAACAGCGGCCAGCCGTCACCGGGAAGAACGGCTATAATGCCGGGTAACTCTGCAAGGCGCTTGACGGATTGAACCGCCTTTTTTTTATCCGCAAGCTTTGCATCCGGCAGCAAACACAATTCACCGCCAATATGGCAACGGATTAAATCACCGGTTATCAGCGTGGTGTGCTCCAAAAGCAGCGCAAGCTCTCCCGGCGTTTTAGACCCTTCCATCTGATAAGCCATTAAACCCGGAACAATCTCTTCATTGTCATAAATCCAGCGATCGCATGAAATCGGAAATGTATCTTCCTCACCTGCCGGACCATAAACCAATGCACCTGTACTTTCGACAATATGTTCAGCGTCACGGCAATGGTCGCTATTGGTAATAACGATGAAGTTGACTCCACCCAGCTTTTGCAAGTGGCTGTGGTCATGCTCGGACAACGGCAAGGGATCAATCAGGACGTTGCCACCTTCACGCACCCAAAGTACGCTGTGAAAATCCAGATTGCGTTCATTATTAAACTCAGACCAGCCAAACAGGTCTTTTCTGTGTAATTGTTTCATTTGAAAGCTCCTTATTTCATAATTGAAAAAACAAATAATTAATGTCTTCTGCCAGCGTGCCACCGAAACCTAACTGTTTCATGACAAGATAGCCTAAGGCAAAGCCAGGAGCAATTGCCGTGAGAGCTTTTTTCGTCTTAACTTAAATCAACCGCATTGAAATTAATACGGATTGAACACCCATTGCACATAAGTTCCTTTATTTTTAAGGCTTTCAATTTTTAACTGCCAGCCATAATAATCACAGATACGTTTCGATATAGCCAGTCCCAGACCGCTGCCTTGACTGGATTGCCCACGATAACCCCGTTCAAAAATCTGCCCAATTTCGTCGGCATCAATACCCTGTCCCGTATCAGCAACCGAAAACTCATGCTCATTTAAGAAAATGGTCACTGAGCCTTTATCGGTATAAGTGACTGCATTTTTTATTAAATTGCCCATCAACATTGAGATAATCGGACCAGATGCATTAATTCTTGGGTGTCCGTGAATTTTTTTGATTACCTTTACCTCCTTGCCTGGCAGGCTACAGTGATCTTCAATCAGTTGCTCGACAACAGCAACAAGCTCGGTTTTATCCATAGTATCGTTCAGCGATGCAGTATTACGCGCCAGCTGTAGCAAGGTATCCAGGCGTTCTGCCATTTCGTGTGCCGAACGTTGAATACGTTCTATCCGCAACCCGATATACTTGGGTAGATCCGGCCTTAGCAACAGACCTTCACTGGCTGCCATAATAACCGCCAGCGGCGTTCTCAATTCGTGACTGGCATTGCCGGTAAACTCCCTTTCGCGTTGAATCAATGCCTGTAAGCGCTGACTGTAGGCATCAAATTCCAGGGCAAGAATACCGACTTCATCATCCGTGTAATCCTCTGATAAATAGCCGACAGCCTTTTCCGGATTAAGCATTTTGATGCTTGCTGCCAGTGATGTTACCGGTTCCAGCGCTTTTTTTGAAAACCACAGACCGCACCAGGTGGACAGCCAGAGAATAATAAATACAGCCGCGACCAAATAGATCATCAAATTGTATTCAAGCGTTTCAAAATCGGTATCGTCATAAACAATAATGTACCGCAACTTGTTACGGTCTTTGATAGCGACATCATAACCGTGTTGATTATGCTCGACATCATGTATGCCTTCGGGATATCCAGACAGAAAGTCCACTTCATCTACTGGTTTATTCGCATCGACTTTATAGATCACCCAGTTTTTTGAGCGCTGCATGGATAACTCTGGGTTTTGCTCTGTCAGCTTGATGAAATGCTCCAGCTCTTCCGTTAAATAGGACTCCATAAACTGGCTTTCGAGAGAGTTAAAAGCGATTTTCAGAAAAAAAACCATGAAAATACCGAGTAATAGAGCGAGTACCGGGTAAGTCAGAAAAATCCTGAATCTGATCTTATGACGATATCGCATTACTTTGCTTTAATTGGTAACCGACTCCACGTACAGTATGCAATAAGGGATCTGTAAATGGCTTATCAATGGCATAACGCAGGTGATGAATGTGTACACGCAGCGCTTCCCCTTCGGGTGGAGTATCCCCCCAGATGCTGTATTCAATATTCCGTCTTGAAACCACGCGCGGCGACTCTCTCATCAGCAGTTCTAATATCTGAAATTCAATCGCGGTCAATTCGATAGGCTCATTGCCACGTGTGACTTCACGGGTTTCGGGGACAAGTTTCAAATCGGCAATACGTAATGTTGTATGCCGTTTAACACCGGTATTGCGCCGGGTTAAAGCATTGAGCCGCAGTTTCAATTCCTTTAATGAAAACGGTTTAACCAAATAATCATCCGCCCCGTGCTCAAAACCACTAACCCGGTCTGCCAAGGTATCTCTCGCCGTCAGCATTATTACCGGAACCCAGTTGCCGGCATCATGTCGCAAGCGTCTGCACAGCTCCAGACCGTCAATACCAGGCAACGTTAAATCCAGAACTATCGCGTCGTATTGGTTGACTACGGCTAAATGCAAGCCGGTAATTCCGTCCGCAGCTGTATCTATGATATCGCCCTGCTGTTCAAAAAAATCAGTCAACTCGAAAGACAGATCCCGATTATCTTCAATAATAAGTAGCCGCACTAGTTAACTGAACTCATTGATATATTGATCTTTAAATAATTATTAGGATTACGATAACTCATGACTTTCTTTAAATAACTTCCAAGAGTACTTACATAAGTTAAAGATAAAAAAAGAAATGCTAAGGTAATGCAACTACCTTTTTCGTTTAATGATATGGCAAAGACCGCTTATATTACCTGTCAAAACAATACTTTCCAATGATATCAAGATTCACACCCCATAAAACTTGCGTTTACGCCAGAAAGTGGCCCTACTCACACCCAGCAACTGCGCGGCGGGTGTGATCATGCCATTGCTTTGCTCCAGTGCCCGCCGGATTGCAGCAGATTCCTGTTCTGCGGATAGAGTCGAATTGAGCTTGATTGGTTGAGTAACCACCTGAGTCTCCCTAAATTCAGGGGGCAGTTCGGATAAGCGTAAAACCGTGCCACGCCCCACCGCAAAAGCATATTCCACGACATTATGCAGCTCTCTGATATTACCCGGCCACGCGTAGTCCAACAAAACCCGCATGGCGTGGGGTTCAATTTTTTCAATTTTCCTGAAACTGGCTGCATTATGCTGCTGGATAAAATGCCATATCAATAAACTGATATCTTCCCTGCGCTCCCGTAAGGGCGGGATAAAAATAGGTACTACCCTTAACCGGTACATCAAATCCTCACGGAAACGCCCGCTTTTCACTTCTTCCCGTAAAGAACGATGTGTTGCTGCGACAATGCGTACATCGACATCAATTGAGCGGTCGCCACCCACCGGAATATAATTTCTTTCCTGTATTACCCTGAGCAGCTTGGCCTGCAATTCAAGGGGCAATTCGGCTATTTCATCCAGAAACAGGGTTCCGCCATGCGCGCGTTGAAACAAACCGCTATGATCCTTGATCGCTCCGGTAAATGCGCCACGTACATGTCCAAACAGTTCACTGTCCAACAGGCTGCTGGACAAGGCCGCACAATTGATTGCTAAAAAAGGTGCGTCATGGCGAGCGCTCAGGTCATGAATTGCCTTCGCCACCAACTCCTTGCCGGAACCACTCTCGCCTCTTACCAATACGGTTGCTTCCGTTTCTGCGGCATTCTGGATAATCTGAAAAACCGCTTGCATGGCCGGTGAGCGGCTAAATATCCCTTGAAAACTTTGCATGGCTTCAACCGGGGCTTTAGGTAAAACGGTGTTTGACGCCTGTTCCGAACAGGAGAAAAGCAAACCGATGCCGCCTGCAAAAATACCGGTTTTATCATGTAAGACCTGGACAACTTTTTTCACTTCGATTTTATGGCCATCAGCCCGGGTTAGTTTTATAAACTGTTCTTTATTTTCACTGGCATCTGTAATCGCATAGTCTTGCAAGCTAGCCTTGCCAATGACATCCTCAGATTTGAGTCCCGATAACTTTTCCGCCCCAGGACTCCAATAAAGAACCTGTTGATTCTTGTCTACAACATAGATGCCCGCGCAATCACAAAGATCGAGCATTTTGGAAAAAATAGTTGTACTGTCGAATTGCGCCAGCCAATATGACAATTTTTCGGAAAATACGGCAGTTTGTTTCAAATGTTTCATCTATTGTTTCAGTTAAACACGGATATGTTTCAATGAAACAATAGATGAAACAACAAGGGTGAAGCAAGCACTATTTATAAAAAAGTGCGCTAAATATAATCAATAAGTTAACAATGCTACTTATCTTGGCATAGGTTTTGCTTTTAAGTTAATTAGACACATCCGATAATCCACTCGCACCAACCGGAGAGACATCATGATATTCAGACAACTGTTTGATCAGGAAACCTGGACTTATACCTACTTGATCGCTGATCCGGTCAGTAAGGATGCCGTCCTCATCGATCCTGTTAATACCCATATAGATGAATACATAGCTTTGCTTGAAGAGAATGGCTTACAGCTGAAATATTCTCTGGAAACCCATGTTCATGCCGACCACATCACCGCCAGCGGCCTGCTGCGCCAGCGCTTGGGAGCCCAAACCGCGGTAAGCCAATACTGCGGCGCTGAATCAGCGGATATTCAAATTCAGGATGGCGATATTTTTAAATTCGCCAACGGCGAACAAATTAAAGTCATAGCCACGCCAGGCCATACTCGCGGGAGTATTTCTTTCTTATGGCGTGATCGCCTATTCACCGGGGATTCTTTATTAATCGGCGGTTGCGGGCGTACCGATTTTCAGGGCGGCGATGCCGGAGCCCTTTATGACTGTATTACCCAGCGTTTATTTACCTTGCCGGATGAAACACTGGTTTATCCCGGCCATGATTACCAGCAACACTGGGTCAGCTGCATCATGCAGGAACGCACTACTAACCCTCGACTGGCTGGCAAGTCCCGCGAGCAATTCATCGAGATTATGAACAATCTCAACTTACCCAAGCCCCGGTTAATTGATGAGGCTGTACCGGCTAACCGTTACTGCGGCCTGGATGAAGATGAACGCCAGGATGCGGTTATCCTGCGGGACACCACGCGCCCCGTTCGCGCAACAACAAGCACTGACGACATGGTCGCGGCCGCAAAGCAGCAGATTACAGAAATTAATGTCGACAAATCAAAACAGCTGATTGCTGAAGGCAATATCGTTATTGTTGATACCCGGGAAGAAAGCGAATATGCCGCCGGGCACATTGAGGAGGCGTTATTACTTCCGCGCGGCGTGCTGGAATTCAAGATCGGCAGCATACCGGAACTGACTGACAAGTCGAAAGCGGTGCTCATTTACTGCCGTTCGGGCAATCGCTCGGCGCTGGCAGCACAAACGATGCAGTCAATGGGTTATACCAATGTTCTGTCCATGGCAGGTGGTTACGAAACGTGGAAAAAAAGCGTCTAAACTCTGCAATAACCCAAGGATGGGTTGACTTAGGCCATAATTCGGTCAAAAGTAGGCCGCTAGGTGATGCCTTCAGATTTTCACTGGCATCACTAACACTGATAAAAAATTTATAACAATAAGGTAAATTCCAGACGCGGTTTAACCATCGTGCAGAATAATTACCAAACAACACCACCTGGAGGAAGTTCATGTCACAGCAACACCACACCCTAGTCATTGTCGGAGGCGGAGCCGCCGGTATTTCAGTAGCAAACAATATGCATCGCCAAAATCCAAATATTGATATTGCTATTATTGAGCCATCTGAAACACATTACTACCAACCTGCTTTCACCATTATCGGTGGTGGCGCCTATACACTGAAAAGAGCTACCCGCAACGAGGCGGATTTAATCAACCTGTGCTTCACCTGGATTAAAGATGCAGCCAGAACCTTCAACCCGGTTAAAAATACCGTCACCTTACGTTCTGGTGACAAAGTCACTTATGACTACCTTGTTGTCTGCCCGGGCTTGCAACTGGACTGGAACAAGATTGAAGGTTTAAAGAAAACACTGGGCAAAAATAACGTCTGCAGTAATTATTCTGCCGATACTGTAGAATATACTTGGGAGTGCATCCGGAACATCGAGGGAGGAACCGCGCTGTTCACCCAACCTCCGATGCCTATCAAGTGCGCCGGCGCACCACAGAAAATCATGTATCTGGCTGCGGACCGGTTCCGTAAAAAAGGCATTCTTGATAATTTTAATATCGAATTCTGCAATGCCGGACCGAGCTTGTTCGGTGTGCCTTTTTTTGCAAAAGCACTAAGCAAAGTCGTTGCCGACTACGGAATCAAGACCAATTTCAATCACAACCTGGTCGCTATCGATGGTCCGGCTAAAAAAGCCACCTTTGAAGTAGTGGACAGCAAAGGCAAGAAAACACAGGTGGTCAAATCATTTGACATGATTCATGTCACCCCACCCCAAAGCGCACCGGATTTCATTAAAAAAAGCCCTTTGGCTAATGAAGCCGGCTGGGTTGATGTGAATAACAGAACGCTGCAACATAATAAATACAGCAATATTTTCGGACTGGGCGATGCAACGTCAACGCCTAATGCCAAAACCGCCGCGGCGGTGCGCAAACAGGTTCCGGTCGTGGTTGATAATATTCTCAACCTGATGAATAACAAAAACCTTGAGGAAGGCTATGACGGTTATGGTTCTTGCCCGTTAACCACGTCACTCAGTGCCGTCATGCTAGCTGAATTCTCCTATGACGGCAAAGTAACGCCTTCCTTCCCTAAGCTGGATCCAAGAAAAAGCCGCTACATATGGTGGTTAGGCAAAGTATTCGGCTTCCCGTGGTTGTACTGGTATTTGATGCTTAAAGGCTACCGGATTGATATCCCGCATTTGGAATCCTATGCCAAACCCTTTATGGATGAAGAATAGATATTCAACCGTTGGCAGGGTGGGCACGAAAAACATCTGCTCACCCTGCATGAATCACATCCCTGCTGTGTTTTTATCCAAATAAAACACTCACAAAACTGAAATGACTTCCCCAAATCACAACGAGACACGGTTATTTCCTATTGTGGACTGGTTAAAAACCTATACCCGACAGGAATTTAACGGCGACCTGTTCGCCGGCATCATTACCGCCATTTTGCTGGTTCCGCAGGGTATAGCCTACGCCATATTGGCTGGCCTGCCGCCGCAACTCGGGCTTTATGCCAGCATCCTGCCGCCAATCTTGTATGCCCTGTTCGGCACCAGTCGCACCCTGTCGGTCGGACCGGTCTCGATTGCCGCCATCATGATTGCCAGCGCCTTGACAGCGCCGGAAATCAGCGTGTTGGGCAATCCCGTTCAAAGCGCGCTCATCCTGTCGGCAGAAAGCGGAATCATCATGTTGCTGATGGCGCTATTGCGCATGGGCGGCCTGGTAAATTTTATCAGCCATCCGGTATTGACCGGCTTTACCAGCGGCGCTGCTCTGTTAATTATAGGCAGCCAGTTACCGCAGTTATTCGGCTTAAAATCGCCAGCGTGCGGCTTTGATGTTACCTGCTACAGCCATTATTTTTCAGGCCTCGTACCGGCCACGCTATTAATCGGTTTTACAGCAATGGGCTTGCTGATGTTTTTCGGTAAGCCACTGATTTTTTTACTTGAAAAAATGGGCATGCAACCTTCCCTAATCACTGCCATCAGCAAATGTGGGCCGTTGTTGACCGTCATCCTGAGTACCTTGGCAGTCGGTTATTTTGATCTGGCAGGTCAACAAAACGTGACAATTGTCGGACAGGTTCCTTCCGGCTTCCCTGAGTTAAGCTTTGACTTTGCCTCTGCTGAAAAATGGGAACTGTTATTACCCTACTCTGCCTTTATCGCCTTGATTGCCTATGTGGAAAGTGTTGCGATTGCCAAAGCGACTGCCAATTTCAGAGGAGAAAAAATCACTCC
>JBAZTN010000016.1:10672-28203 GCA_041661895.1 Methylobacter sp.
AAGAGTTGATCGCGCTGGGCGCCGCCAATATAGCCGCCAGCGTATCCGGAGGAATGCCTGTCGCAGGCGGCTTTAGCCGTACTATGGTGAATTTTTACGCTGGCGCCCGTACTCAAATGGCTATGCTCATCGCTGCCGGCATCCTTGCCCTGGCTGTCATCTTCTTTAGCCCATGGTTTGAAAACATCCCCAAAGCGGCGTTGGCTGCCATCATTCTGATCGCTATTTTCCCTTTGGTTCGCTTAAAAAACATCCTCCACACTTGGGATTATGATCGCGGCGATGGCATCGCAGAAACCGTTACCTTGCTTGGCGTTTTGGTTTTAGGCATTGAGGAAGGCATTATTCTAGGCATTATCCTGACTATAATCAGTCATCTGCGTAAAACCAGCCAACCGCATATCGCCGTGGTCGGACGCATACCCGACACTGAACATTACCGTAATATCAAACGCCATAGCGTTCAAACATGGAGCGACCTGCTCTTACTTCGAATCGATGAAAGCATCACTTTTGCCAATATCAATTATATCGAAGACTTCATCAACGCCGAGTTGAGGCGGCAGCCGGACATTAAACACATCGTCCTTATTTTTACCTCGGTCAGTGATATAGACACCACGGCGCTGGAGGTGCTGGAAAACTTAAACCATACCTTACAAACCGCCAAAAAAACATTGCATATTTCAGAGGCAAAAGGTCCTGTACTCGATAAGCTCGAGAAAACTGACTTTCTTAAGCAACTACAGCCCGGCAAAGTATTTTTCCGTACTGAAGACGCGGTTAAAGAGCTCACCCGAATAGCGTCAGACTAATCACCGATTGGAAAACCACTTGCCAGATGATGCCTATTTCGCAATACTAAAAACGTTATCCTCACAGCTACAGGAACTTGCGCATTGAATAGTTTGCAGGCACACCAAGAAGATCGACAACCTATCGGAACCATAGTTGAAATTCATGGCCCTGTAGTAATTATTGATTGCACCCAGCTGCCGCCCTTGCGCCAGGCGTTATGCACCTGCTTTGACCACACCACCTATCTTTTCGAGGTGCACCAGCATCTTGATGAACGGCATATCCGGGCTATCACCCTGCATGGCACCGCCGGGTTAAGCCGCGGAATGACTATATTTGATACCGGCGCGCCGTTAAATATTCCAGTATCCGAGCAATGTTTGGGCCGATTATTGAACATATTTGGTGAGCCGCTGGACGGTCTTCCCCCCTTACTTCATAGCGAATTCCGCAATATTCACTCAAAACCGCTGCCACTATCCGAAGCCATTGGTATGAGCGGGATTTTGGAAACCGGCATTAAAGTCATCGACTTGTTATGCCCCTTTGTAAAAGGCGGAAAAACCGGATTATTCGGCGGTGCGGGGGTCGGTAAGACCGTGCTGGTCATGGAGTTTATTCATGCTGTTTCTGCTATCCATAGCGGCGTTTCAGTTTTCGCCGGCGTCGGTGAACGTATCCGCGAGGCTCACGAATTATGGCGGGAAATGCAGCAGGCGGAAGTCATGGACGATACCTTGATGGTATTCGGACAAATGGATGAATCACCTGGCGTGCGTTTTCGTGTCGCCCTGTCAGCCCTGACTTATGCAGAATACCTGCGCGATACCTTGCATAAGGAAGTGCTGTTTGTAGTTGATAATGTCTTTCGTTTCGTCCAGGCCGGCAGTGAGATATCCAGCCTGCTGGGTCGCATGCCCGCCACTGTAGGTTACCAGCCGACCCTGACCACAGAGGTCGCTGAACTGGAAGACCGCATTCTTTCCACCCGACAAGGTGCTATCACCTCAGTACAGGCGGTATACGTGCCGGCGGATGATATGACCGACCCTGCTGTCAGCGCCATACTCAGTCATCTGGATACTACCGTTATCCTGTCCAGAGATCAGGCCAGCAAAGGCATTTATCCGGCAGTTGATCCGTTGCGCTCCAGCAGCAAATTGATGGATAAGCATACGCTGGGAGATCGCCATTACAGCGTTGCCAAAGGCGTACGGGAACATCTGGCGCGTTATCAGGAATTGGAGGATATTATTGCCATGCTGGGTATTGGGGAATTATCCGAGGTTGATCGGACAATTGTCCTTCGTGCACGCAAATTACAGCGCTATCTCACCCAGCCCTTTTCGGTTTTAGCCCAGCACACCAGACAAGCCGGGGTTTCCGTACCGCTGGAGCAGACTTTGACTGATTGTGAAGCATTTTTGGCCGGACACTATGACGACGTATCCGAAGAGCAATGCTATATGCGCGGATCCATGCAGGAGCTGTAATGAACCAATTCGTGTTGAACCTGTTCGATGCAGAGCATGAACAACGCTTCACCGGCGTCACCTCCTTTGTCGGCGAAGATGCTTCGGGCAGTTTCGGTATCCAGCCCAATCATGCACGGTTTATGACCACCTTGATTTTCGGTCTGGCGCGTTTTCGCCTGGCAACAGGGGACTGGCAATATCTCGCTCTACCCGGCGCCGTCGCCTATTTCAACAATAATGAGTTAACGATCAGCACCCGGCATTTTTTAATCGACACTGATCTTGAACGGATCAGCTCATTATTGGAGCAGGAATTGATAGCAGAGGAAGAAGATCTGCGTGCAACCAAGGAAAGCTTGCACCGGATGGAACAGGCCATGCTTAAACGCATGTTAACTCTTAAACGCAAAACGATATGGCAATCATGAATAATCAACAGCTCCTCAAAAAGAAGATTGAAAGCCAGATCAAGCGCATTAAAAAGGCGGAACATGACCGCCCGAACCTGTTATCACAGACCGTCTATATCGGCACTTTGGGTTTAGTCATGGTTTTGCCGATTATTGGCGGCGTTTATCTGGGGCACTGGCTGGACAGTCTGATGGAAGGTTATTCGACGCGCTGGACGCTCAGCTTATTGTTTACTGGCCTGGTGATCGGGATTTTTAACGTGTATTTTTTGATTAAAGATTAAAGCTTCATTTTTAACTCGCAGCACGAATAATATCCGACTTGTCCATCGAATTGCCGGATGTTGCGCGGGCATTCTCTCTTTTTAAAATCATTTTCGTCGATTAAGCTACAAAAATCAGTTAGATTTGATATATCAAAGCTACCGTAGCACCCTTTTTGCCTCTGTGTACGGCAATATTCACATCATTTGGGCGATCCGTTATCTTTGTATAATGCATTGATTATTTCTTGGCTTAAATCTGACTACGAATACTTCAACAGATTTTTCTGGATTGACAGAAAATTTCGAAGCATTCACTGAAACCGCTAAGACTAGGATTCATTGCCATGCCCCCAAAACCAAACAGCATCTAATCCTCAAATGCGAATGCCGTATGTAATGCGACTAATTCCTGCAACCATCAGAATTGTCCCATTAATGCTGCTACTGTATTTGACAGCGCCCGCAGTTATTGCGGAAGTCTCTATCAGCGGGATTAAAGGCGAAGCTAAAAACAATGTTCAGCTCATGCTGTCGCTGGCAAAAGAAAAATGCGATTCACCGGAATGGAAAATACGCGGCTTGTTTCCCAAGGCCGATGACGAAATAAATCAGGCTTTGCGGGCGTTGGGTTATTACCATCCCGTTATCAAAAAATCACTGGCTTTCAATAATGCATGTTGTCAGGCGGACTTTGCCATTGATCCTGGTCCGCAGGTCGTCATTGACAATATCGCTATCACCCTGACCGGCGATGTCCACGATGACCCCGAATTTCAAAAACTCCGCGATACGCTGCTAACCGCCAACGGCAAACCTCTGCGTCACGACCAATATGAAAAAATGAAAAAAAGGATCGAATCCTTGGCGCTGGAACGAGGGTATTTAAAAAGCAGCTTTTCAGAAAAACAGCTGTTAATTGATAAAGACAACAACAAGGCATACATCAAGCTGGTGTTTGATGCCGGCAAACGCATGGTGTTTGGCGATGTTATGGTTGAACAGGACATCTTGAACCCCGAGTTTGTGCAGAAATTTATTTCATTCAAAAGCGGGGGCTATTATTCCAGCGAACAGCTGGCTAAAACCCACAATGCGCTGTCAAAAAGCGGCTATTTCGAGAGGGTGGATATACGCCCGGATACCGAAAATATCGACCAAAAACAAGTACCCGTCAGCGTTAAACTTTCCCCTGAAAAAACCAATCATTACGGGTTCGGCGTAGGTTATGACACCGACATCGGGCCATTACTGAATGCTTCTTATAAAAACCGTCGCTTGAATCGCCAGGGCCATTTTCTTAACGCCAATATTGATCTCGCTCCCGTGCTGTCAACCGCAGATGCTGAATACAGCGTGCCGCTGGACAACCCGGCCAGCGATTTTTTCAGTTTCGGCGGCGGATTCAAACGGGAAGATACCGACACTTATAAGTCCCTGTCAGCAAAACTTTCCGCTCGGTTAAAACATGATTTCGACAGTGGCTGGAAGCAGACACTTTTCATCGACTCCGTTTACGAAGATTTCACCATCGGCACAACATCAAATCAGGTGCTTTTATTGGTGCCCGGCGGCAGCTGGTTGCGTTCTGTTTCCGATAGCACACTGCGCCCTACCCGAGGCCATCGCCTGGAATTTAATCTGGCAGGCAGCTACAAAAACCCAATTTCCGAGGTCAGTTTTGCACAAGGCTCGGTATCCGCGGTCTGGATGCATCCATTACCCTGGAGCGGCAAATTTATCGCCCGAACCGAGCAAGGCGCAACGCTGGTTGATCAATTTGACAGGCTGCCGACATCGTACCGGTTTTATGCTGGCGGCATGAACAGCATACGCGGCTATGCTTATAAGGAACTGGGGCCTAAAGATAATCAGGGTAACGTTATCGGTGGTAAGTTCTTAAGCGTGGTCAGCGCGGAATACGAACAGTCTGTGCTTGATGACTGGGGCGTTGCGGCATTTATTGATGGCGGCAATGCTTATAATCCAGAGAATATCAGCATCAAAGCCGGTGCGGGATTGGGCGTCAGGTGGTACTCGCCTATAGGTCCGATTCGGCTGGATTTTGCAGTCCCATTGCACGAATCGGATTCTTCGTTTCAAATCCATTTTGCCGCAGGCGCAAGGTTATGAAGAAACGCACACTTCTGATTAGCCTGATGCTCGTGCTGATGATTCCTGTCGGCTTGATCGAATTGATGAACAGCACAACCGGCAGCCGCTGGCTGTTGCAGTCTATTTTCTCAAGTTTACCGACAAAGGCTTCAGTTAAAACCATCGACGGCCGGTTGCTTGAACGTATTGTGCTCTCTGATCTGTACTATAAAAGCGATATGGGAACGGTCGCCATTAAAAAACTGGTGTTAGTCTGGCAACCTTCCAGACTGTTCTCGGGTACTTTAAAAATTGTTGATATTACCCTCGAGGAGGTAACCGTTAGTCTGGCTGAGACATCATCACCAGCAGCAGAAAGCAGTTTTGACCTTAACGCCGAGTTACGGCTACCGGTACAAATCGTGATTGAAAACCTGCTGGTGACGAATCTCAGCTTTCAGCAAGGCGAACAGATCCAGCAACTGGAAAAACTCCAGTTGTCAGCCTTTACCGAAAACGGTCGGCTTAACATTGTCTCGCTGGCTATTAATGCCCAAACTGTGGCTGCGACAGCCAAGGGGCAAATGGGCTTGGGCAAGGGCTATCCATTGAGTTTGACTGCCGAGTGGCAAGTCAAAACAGAAGACTATGGTTTATGGCAGACGATTACCACAGTCAACGGCGACATGAAGCGACTGTTTTTCGATAATCAGTTGTCGTCACCCTTCAAATTAGCCCTGAAAGGCAATCTGGATAATTTGCAGGATGAGCCGCATATAACCGCGCGCGGCGACTGGCAAAACCTTAACTGGCCGCCCAGCGGGGGCAAGCCGCAGGTGACCAGTGAACAAGGATCAATTGAGTTGAACGGTTTGCTCAGTGATTATCAGGTTAGATTAAACGGCGATTTAACCCGGCCGACTTTGCCAAAAGCCCAGTTAGCGTTTAACGGCAAAGGCAACATGGATGCCCTGTCCATTGAAAAGCTGGAGCTCAAATCAACGGCGGGTGCCTTCCTGGTCAGCGGTGATGTCGCATGGAAAGACGCTACGGTTTTTGATCTAAAAGCCACAGGGCAAAATTTCAATCCCGCCTTCCTGTTACCCGAGCTGCCCGGCAGCCTGGCCTTTGACACCCGCCTTAAAGGACGACTGGCTGGCGAGGCATTACAACTGGCTGCCGATATTAACAAGCTGTCAGGCAAGTTGCGCGGCTATCCGGTTAGCGCAAGCGGCAAGCTGGTTTTAGCTGACGAGCAGCTCAAGGTCGATGCTCTTAAGGCCGTGTCGGGGGCCAATAAAATCGCAGTTAACGGCACACTGGGACAGGAACAAGCGGCTCTTGTCGTTGCAATAGACGCCCCTGCTTTGGAGACTTTATGGCCAGGTCTTGGCGGCAGCTTGAAGGCAGATGGACATTTGCAAGGCGCATGGAAAAACCCGTCGGTAACACTACAGGCTCGCGGCAAGCGTTTGCGCTATGCCGAACACAGCGCCGGGCAGTTAGCCATCGACATCGACTACTCTGCCGACGTCAAAAAAATATCCAAAATACGACTGTCCGCCGGCGCCATCAAAACCGGCACAACTCAAATCGCAAAACTGCTGATTGACGGTTCCGGCACATTCGAGCAGCACCGCTTTAATGCCGACCTCAGCTCTTCTTATGGCGATGTATCCAGCGCGCTCACAGGCCATCTCAAGGCCGGTGTGTGGCAGGGCGATTTTTCCAAACTGGATTTGAATACGACAGATTTTGGTCGCTGGCAACTTAAAAATAATATGGCGGTTCGCGTAACACAAAGCCCCGCCGGCGTAGATGTAACGCTGTCGGAAGCCTGCCTGGTCCAGCAGGCCGCCGCACTTTGCATGCAGGGTCGCTATCCTGCCAACGGCGACTTCAAGTTTCAAGTTAAGGCCAGAGAGCTTCCTGCGGGCCTGATGCAGGCCTATTTGCCTGAGCAGATGACCATAAAAGGCCTCATCAATGCCGATGCCGACATACAACAGCAAAAGGGCCTGCTTAGCGGCACTTATCGGCTGGCTATGCCCGATGCGGACATTACCCTAAAGTCCAGGGAGGCAATCACAGAGATTCCATTGGGCGCATCGTCCCTGTCAGGCAGCATTAACGGCACGATAATTTCAGCCAATCTTGATCTGGCGCTGGCCGCCCGGGATTATTTACGCGCCCGACTGCAACTGGACACCGGCAAAACTCAGGCGCTATCCGGTCAAGTGACGGCTTCAGTGGTCGAATTTGCACTGTTAAACACTTTTGTTCCGCAGTTATCGAACATGAAGGGCAATCTTAACGCGGATCTGGCGTTAACAGGCAGCACCGACAAACCGGTTGTCAACGGGGTAATACGCTTCAACGGGGGATCTGTTGACCTGTCTGAGTTTGGACTTGGAATTCGAGAAATCAACCTCCTGGCACTTGCATCTGCCGATCCGGCCAGGCCTGTTCAGTTAAGCGGGACGGCAAAATCCGGGCAAGGTTCTATTAAGCTCAACGGCTTTACAGACTTGCAAGGGACTGCCGAGTTAATGCTGAGCGGGGCGGATTTTGAAGTCGCCAAATTACCCGAAGCGCAAATAGCCGTTTCGCCGGAATTAAAACTGGTGTTTGCCGACAGGCAAGGCAAAGTGACCGGCAAACTAAAGATTCCCAAAGCCGTCTTGCAGCTTAAGGAAATTCCTGAGAATGCCGTAAAAGTCAGCGGTGATGAATTTATTCATGGCGAAGAAAAAGCCGAGCAAAACGCAGCGGCAGCCGTCAACATTGATGCCGATATTGAAGTTGAATTTGGCAAACAGGTCAGCTTTTCAGGGCAAGGACTGAAAACCGACTTGTCAGGTAACGTGAAGCTTATCAAAACCGGAGAAAAAACGGCCATGTTTGGCAATGTCGACATGAACAAGGCGCGTTATAAAAGCTATGGACAGGATCTGACCGTGCGCAAAGGCCGTTTCCTCTTTAACGGCCCGGTCGATAAGCCTTGGCTGGACGTAGAAGCGATACGTGTATCAAAAAGCAAGGCAGTTACCGCCGTTCTTCACCTGACCGGCCCGCTAGAAGCGCCACAAACGCGGCTAACTTCAGAGCCTGCCTTGCCGGAAGCAGAAGTGCTTGCCTATTTAGTTACCGGCGGACCATTAAATCAGGTGAGCAAATCGGAAAGCAGTATGGTTGCCGGCGCGGCATTATCTTACGGAGTAGGCCAGGTTTCCTGGATTGCCGACAAACTGGGGGTAGACAAATTTGAAGTTCAAGAGGGAAAAACGCTGCAAGACACACTGATTGCCGTAGGCCAATACCTGACACCGGATTTTTATGTGGGAACCAAAGTCGGCCTGTTTAATAAACAAACTGTATTGGTACTAAAACATAAACTGACCAATACCTTTAACGTTGAAACACAAACAGGCACATCACAAAGAATAAAACTTAACTATGAATTTGATACTGATTAAGGAAACGGAAAAAATACACCCTCAAAGATTGGAGTGTATTAAGCTTATAGGTTTTGTTATTGTACAAGCATTATAAAAGTGAAGAGGCGCTCTGATGGAAAACGAATTCTCTTTTGCTCTAGGCCCGGTGGCGATAGGTGCATCAATCATCACCACGTGGGGAATCATGTTGGTGATTACGCTGATAGCCTGGCTTTCAACCCGCCACCTGACCATGCTGCCCGGTTCGATACAGACTGTCGTCGAAGGCATAGTTGCGGCTATAGACGAATCCATAACCGCAGTTGCACCGGAACATGGACGACAAATCATGCCTTTTATTGCTACCCTTTGGCTGTTTCTGATCATTGCCAATTTGGTGGGTTTAATACCGGAACTGCATTCTCCCACCCGTGATCTTTCCGTGACTTCGGCGCTGGCGGTACTGGTGTTTTTCTCTGTGCACTGGTTTGGCATAAAGACACTGGGCTTGAAAAATTATCTTCATCATTACCTGACCCCCAGCCCTATTTTGCTGCCTTTCCATATCATCAGCGAATTTACCCGCACTTTGGCGCTGGCCATCCGTCTATTTGGCAATATGATGAGCCTGGAAATGGCGGCCATGCTAATTTTGCTGGTGGCTGGCTTCCTCGCGCCGATTCCAATTTTAATGCTGCATATCATTGAAGCACTGGTGCAGGCCTATATTTTCGGCATGCTGGCGCTGATCTACCTGGCCGGCGCCATGCAGTCCCAACAACTTAACTCACAGGAATAACTTATGACTGACATAGCCTCGATCGTCCTTGGATCCAGCATCGCTGCCATTATCGGCATCGCGCTGGGAGTAATGCTCCCTGCCCTGGCCATGGGCAAAGCCATCGGCAGCGCGCTGGATGCCTTGTCACGACAACCGGAATCGGAACGTTCGATCATGCGCACCTTGTTTATCGGCCTGGCCATGATCGAATCACTGGCCATCTATTGCCTGGTCATTATTTTGATTGTGCTGTTCAGAAATCCGTTGCTTGAATACATCGTGAAATAATTCGAGATAAAAGCATGGAATTCAACCTATCCACCTTTATCCTTGAAATTATCAATTTCCTGATTCTAATCTGGATTTTGCAGCGCCTTTTTTACAAGCCCTTGCTGGAAGCGATTGCAAAGCGCAAGCAAACTATTGACCAATCGCTTAGCGACGCAAAAAACCTGCAACAGCAGGCGGAACAGCAATGCAGTCTTTATGAAAACCGCCAAAAGTTGTGGGAGCGAGAAAAGCAGGCTGCTCTCGCCGCACTGTATCAGCAAATAGAAGTCGAAAGAAGAACACAAATGGATCGGCTGAATGCCGATCTTGAACAGGAACGGCAAAAAGCAAAAATCACGTTGTCACGCCAGCAGCAGGAGTTACAGCAACTAGCCGAAAAACAGGCATTACAAAACGGTGCCCGCTTCGCCGGCATGCTGCTTCATAAGTCTGCCAGCCCTGAACTTGAAACACGGTTGATTACCCTAGTGATAGATAATCTTACAAACTTACCGGAAGCCTGCAGGTTGTGTTTGCAAATGCTGGGAACTAAAAAATCGGTACCCATTAAAATAACCAGCGCCTATCCGTTAGCGGCTGATCTTCAACAACAGCTGGAACAAAAACTGGGCTCGTTAATCAACAGTCCAATCAATTTTCAATATCATCAGGACGCGGAGCTGATCGCCGGTTTGCGCATCGATATCGGTGCCTGGGTGTTAAACGCCAACCTGCAACACGAACTGATTGGCTTTGCCGAGATAGCTAATGCTCCCGAATAAGCCAGAAAATTCCACTTCTCTATTAGACAAGCAAGCAGACTGGTTATCAAACTACCAGCCGGGGCTGCGTGTTACCGAACAAGGCACTGTGGTTGCAGTCGGTGACGGTATCAGCTGGATTAAGGGGCTGCCATCGGCGGCTATCGAAGACATTCTGATTTTTGCCGATGGCAGCCGGGGCATGGTCTTCGACCTTAACCGCGACCGGATCGGCGCTATTTTGCTTTATGAAACAGAAGCCCTGACAGCGGGCACGACGGTTCATCTTTCCCGGCACTCGCTCAGCATACCGGTTGGAAACGAGTTTCTGGGACGGGTTATCGATCCACTGGGAACGCCGCTGGACGGACAGGCACCACCATCCCAGACAGGGCGGGAAAACATGGAAAAAGGCTCGCCCGCTATTATTGCGCGGGATTTTGTCCATAAACCGCTTTACACCGGCATTAAGATTATCGACACCCTGATTCCCATTGGCAAAGGTCAGCGGCAACTCATAGTGGGTGATGAGGGTCTGGGGAGAACATCAATCGCCATCGACACCGTCATTAATCAAAAAGACCAGAATGTGCTGTGCATCTATGTGCTGATAGGCCAGAAACGCTCTGCCGTCGTCAGCACCATAGAAACGCTAAAGAATCATGGTGCACTGGACTACACCGTATGCGTAGTGGCTGAAGCCAGCGCCCTGCCCGGCTTACAATACATTGCCCCGTTTGCCGGCTGTGCGCTGGCTGAGTACTGGATGGCACAAGGCCGGGATACCCTGATTATTTACGATGACCTGTCTACCCATGCCAGGACTTATCGGGAACTGTCTTTGTTGCTGCGCCGCCCGCCCGGTCGAGAAGCCTATCCCGGCGATATTTTCTTTGTTCATTCCCGCCTGCTGGAACGCTCAACCTGTTTGAATGCCGAAAACGGCGGCGGCAGCATGACCGCGTTGCCTATAGTCGAAACCAAGCAGGGTGAAATTGCTGCCTATATTCCGACCAACCTGATCTCAATCACCGACGGGCAAATTTATCTGGATAATGACCTTTTTGTTTCAGGCTTTCGCCCAGCCATCGACATCACCCGATCGGTATCACGGATAGGCGGCAAAGCCCAACATCCGAGCATCAGCAATCAAGCCGGACAAATGAAGCTGGACTACCTGCAATTTCTGGAGCTGGAGGCCTTCACCCGTTTTGGCCAGCGCCTGGAAGCATCCATGGAAGCGCGGATTAAACGGGGGCGTCTGTTGCGGGAAATACTAAAACAGGATCGGCTGCTTCCTCTTAAGTGTCTGTTTCAACTGGCCTGGCTGACTGCTTTCAATGAAGGTTTTTTAAATAAGATCGAGCCTAAAGAAGTTGCGGGGTATCTTGATCTTATTGCTCAAGGCATTAAAACCACGACACTGACACTGGACAGCACCCATGAACAATGGCAACAGGTAATCAGTGACTGGCTTAACACCAACCCCAGTCAGCCGTCATGAGTCAAAGCCGCGAACTGCAATTGCATATCACCCAGATGGAGGAGATACGCACCATTTTAAATTCGATGAAAAATCTGGCGTTTATGGAAATTCATAAACTGATGCGTTTTCAAGCCATGCAGGGGCAGGCAGTGGCAAATATTGAAAATGCAGCGATGGATTTCTTGCATTTTTACCCCTGCTTACCTGATGCAGACGATAACGCCACGCATGTTTGTATTTTGGTGGGGGCTGAACGCGGTTTTTGCGGTGATTTTAATGAAAGCCTGATCAATGCTATTTCGGGGGTCGCTTATTCTGGCGTTATTGCCATCGGCAGCAGACTTTGTAACAAGCTGGAAGATAACCCTCTCGAAGTCATCAGCTCAAGTGAAGGCGCCAATGTCGCAGAAGAAGTGCCCACTGTCATTAACCGCCTGATTAATACGATCAGCTCATTACAGAAAACAAACAGCTTTTTGACCTTAATCGTCGTTTATCACGATAACGTACTCAATCAAATCACCCAACGGCAGATACTCCCGCCCTTCCCCGAGCAAAAGTCGGGAGCCCTTCGTTACGGAAATCCACCTGTACTCAACCTGGAACCTGCCGATTTTTTTTCTTCCCTGGTGGATCATTACCTGTTCGCAGTACTGCATGAAATCTTTTATATCTCGCTGATGGCAGAAAACCATCGCCGCCTGCAGCATCTGGAAGGCGCCGTAAATCATCTGGACGATGAAACCGTAAATCTGCGCCGAAAATCCCAGATTTACCGTCAGGAAGAGATTACCGAAGAAATTGAGGTCATTCTGTTAAACGCAGAAAACCTTTAAAAATACAGTCTCTTGCACAAAATCAACGGAATCCGTGATTGCTTAGGCATGTTTCCATCCTGCGTATTACGCCGCACTCATACACCCTGCGCTGACTTGGTAAAGCAATTGCGTTTGGGCAGCAAAAATATATTTACCTTTATTAAACGGGTGCATTGCACCTGTTGATTTGTATATACTATGCACAATAACCAGGACATTTCTGGTCTTATTTTCATAATTGCAGTTTCTTAGGTGACCTCGAATATCAGATAAATGTTGGACCAAAATCACTGAACTGCATTCTCACAATAATAATTTTTAATTCATGCACACCCTCCGTAACAGGATCAATCAATGACCAACAGCTTAACTTCAGAAATTACCGGACAAAATGACGTCGATCCAGCAGAGACCAAGGAATGGATTGAAGCCCTTCAAGCCGTCCTAGAACAAGAAGGCAGTGAACGAGCACATTTTCTGATCGAGCAGTTGGTTGCTGTGACCCGGCACTCAGGATTTGACATCCCTTTCAGCGCCAATACGGCCTACGTCAACACGATTCCCGTTGCACAACAGGCTCAGTTTCCAGGTAATTTCAGCATAGAGCACAAAATCCGTGCCTATATACGCTGGAATGCAATGATGATGGTATTACGGGCGAACAAACACACCAACGTTGGCGGTCATATTGCCAGCTTCGCCTCAGCTTCCACTTTATACGATGTCGGTTATAACCATTTCTGGCATGCCGCATCGGATAAACATGACGGCGACCTGATTTTTTCTCAGGGCCACTTGACCCCTGGCGATTATGCCCGTGCCTTCATGCTGGGACGGTTAACGCAGGAACAGGTGGATAATTTTCGTCAGGAAGTGAACGGCAATGGCTTGTCTTCCTATCCGCATCCATGGCTGATGCCGGACTTCTGGCAGTTCCCGACCGTTTCTATGGGTCTGGGTCCTATCATGGCCATTTATCAGGCGCGTTTCATGCGCTACCTGCAGGATCGTGGTTTAGCTGACACCACAGGCCGCAAGGTCTGGAGCTTTCTTGGCGACGGTGAGACCGATGAACCCGAATCGCTGGGCGCCATCGGTATGGCCGGACGGGAAAAACTGGACAACCTTATTTTCATTGTCAACTGCAACCTGCAACGATTGGATGGCCCGGTTCGCGGCAATGGCAAAATCATTCAGGAACTGGAAAGTGAATTCCGCGGCGCCGGTTGGAATGTAATTAAACTGATTTGGGGTCAACGCTGGGATTCGTTGCTGGCTCGTGACAAAGACGGACTGCTGGCCAAACGCATGATGGAATGTGTGGACGGTGACTACCAGACTTTCAAGGCTAAAGACGGCGCCTATGTGCGCGAACATTTCTTTAATACCCCGGAATTAAAAGCCATGGTGGCTGACTGGTCAGACCGTGACATCTGGGAACTCAACCGTGGCGGCCATGATTCGGCTAAAGTTTATGCAGCTTTCCATGCCGCAGTGAATCATCAGGGCCAGCCGACTGTCATCCTGGCAAAAACCATTAAAGGCTATGGCATGGGTGAATCGGGACAAGCCCAGAACATCACCCATCAACAGAAAAAAATGAGTACCAGCTCATTGAGTAGCTTCCGTGATCGCTATGGCTTGCCGGTAACGGATGATGAGTTGCCTGACATGCCTTATATAGCCTTTGCAGAAGGCTCAAAGGAACTGGAGTATATGAAGCAGCGGCGCGCTGAACTCGGCGGACACTTACCCGCCAGAAGGGCAAAATCCTATGCGCTGAATGTGCCCGTATTGAGTGACTTTAAGGCATTGTTGGAAGCAACCGGCGAAGACCGTGAAATTTCCACCACCATGGCTTTCGTGCGCTTACTTAACATTCTGGTTAAAGATAAAAATATCGGCAAACGCATCGTCCCCATTGTTCCCGACGAATCAAGAACCTTCGGCATGGAAGGCATGTTCCGGCAACTGGGTATCTGGTCACAGGTTGGGCAGTTATATACACCACAAGATGCCGATCAGTTGATGTTCTACAAAGAAGACAAGCACGGTCAGGTGTTGCAGGAAGGCATCAATGAGGCGGGCGGACTGTGTGACTGGATTGCGGCGGGAACATCGTATTCAACCCATAACGTGCCGATGATTCCATTTTTTATTTACTATTCCATGTTCGGCTTTCAGCGTGTAGGCGATTTGATCTGGGCTGCTGCCGATCAACGCACCCGAGGCTTTCTGATGGGAGGCACAGCGGGAAGAACCACACTGAATGGCGAAGGCCTTCAGCATGAAGACGGCCATAGCCATATGATGTCGGCAACCGTGCCCAATTGCGTATCCTATGACCCTACTTATGCGTACGAACTGGCAGTGATTATTCAGGATGGTTTGCGCCGCATGTATGTCGAACAGGAAGATATTTTCTATTACATCACGGTAATGAACGAGAATTACTCCCACCCGGCCATGCCCAAAGGCGTAGAACTGGATATCCTCAAAGGCATGTATAGCTTTAGCAAGGGCGCTAAAAAGAAAGGGCCTCGCGTACAGCTATTGGGTTCGGGTACGATTTTCCGCGAAGTGGAATTTGCCGCTGAATTGTTACGCAATGATTGGGGCGTGGAAGCCGACTTGTGGAGCTGCCCCAGCTTTACCGAATTGGCCAGAGATGGTCAATCCTGTGAACGCTGGAATCGTCTGCATCCAACCGAAACAGCCAGACAATCTCATGTCGCGCAATGTTTGAGTAATGCACAAGGTCCTGTGATAGCCGCAAGCGATTACACCCGCGCCTTTGCGGAACAGATTCGCGCCTATATTTCCGCCCCTTATACGGTTCTGGGCACCGATGGTTTCGGTCGTTCCGATACGCGCGAAAATTTACGCCGGTTTTTTGAGGTAGACCGCTACCATGTAGTGGTTGCAGCCCTGAAAAGTCTGGCTGATATGGGTCAATTTGATTCTGCTAAAGTGGATGTGGCCATTGCCAAATACGGCATAAAACCTGATGTAACAGCACCTTGGCTAATCTAACGGAAGAACAAAAAAATGGCTCTAATTGAAATTAAAGTTCCTGATGTAGGCAATGTGTCAGACATCGACGTAGTTGACGTATTGATTAAACCGGGCGATGTCGTAGCGTTGGAACAAACCATCGCGTCACTTGAAACCGACAAAGCCAGCATGGACCTGCCGTCCAGCGCCGCTGGCACGGTACAAGAGATATTTATCAAACCCGGCGACAAAGTATCAGAAGGAACGTTGATTGCGACTGTACTGGCAAGCACAGAAGAGGTCAGCGTTGCTGTTGCTAAAACTGAACAACCTGTGCAAGAAGTGACTGCACCAGTCACTATTCCGGTAGAAAAAGCGCCGGAGCCGGTGGTCAGTCAACCGACCGCCCAACCGGTAATCGCTGCACTTGAACCGGTTCAGACTCAAGAATCTGGCGTCACCAAAAAAGCGCATGCCACACCCGCTGTGCGGCTTTTTGCCCGTGAACTGGGCGTTGATATACGCAAAATAAAAAATGGCAGTGGCCGCAAAGGACGAATCTTAAAAGACGACGTGAAAAACTTCGTCAAACAGGTCATGACCGAAGGCGTTGCCCAAGGCGGTGCCGGCATCCCTTCCATACCGGCAATTGATTTCTCCCAATTTGGCGAAACAGAAGAGCAAAAACTCAGCAAAATCAAACGCCTGACCGGACAGAATCTGAGTCGCGTCTGGCTGAATCTGCCCATGGTCACTTACCATGACGAAGTCGATATTACCGAAATGGAATCATTTCGTAATTCGCTTAATGCTGGAAAATCCAAAGATGAAGTAAAAATCACCGGCTTGATATTCATCATCAAGGCGCTGGTTGCAGCCATGCAGCAATTCCCGCAATTTAATGCTTCACTGTCTGCCGATGGCGAAAAACTGATTTTCAAGAAATATTTCAATATCGGTATCGCGGTCGATACGCCCAATGGCTTGGTGGTGCCCGTGTTACGCAGTGTAAACAACAAAGGCATCAATGAACTATCAGCCGAACTGGCTGAAAAAAGCGGCAAAGCCCGCCTAGGCAAACTGATGCCTGCTGAAATGCAAGGCGGATGTATGACTATTTCGAGCCTTGGCGGTATTGGCGGCACAGCTTTCACGCCTATCGTCAATGCGCCTGAAGTGGCCATCCTGGGCGTTACCCGCGCAAAAATGCAACCTGTCTGGAATGGCAAGGAGTTTGTGCCACGACTAATGTTACCGCTCGATCTGACTTATGATCACCGGGTGATCGATGGTGCGGAAGGCGCGCGTTTCATGGCCGCTGTTACACAAAACTTAAGCGATATTCGTCGTTTGTTACTTTAATCAAGGGAAAATAATATGGACGCTAATCCAGAGATTAACGAAACTAAGCTGCATACAGAAGTCCTGGTACTGGGCGGCGGCCCCGGCGGTTACACGTCTGCATTCCGCGCTGCCGACCTGGGCAAGCAAGTGATATTGATCGAACGCTTTCCGGTGCTGGGCGGCGTTTGCCTTAATGTCGGCTGTATTCCGTCCAAAGCACTGCTGCATGCGGCCCAGGTCATTCATGAAGCAGACGAATTCGAACAGCACGGCGTCAGTTTCGGCAAACCGACACTTGATATCGACAAAATTCGCGAGTGGAAACAAAGCGTCACCGGATCCTTAAATGATGGACTGGCTCGTCTGGCAAAACAGCGCAAAGTAACCGTCATACAAGGTACAGGGAAATTCACCTCCAGCAATACGGTAGAGGTGCAAACCGAAGCGGGTGTTAAAACTGTCAGTTTTGATCAGGCCATTATTGCAGCCGGATCACAACCCACCAAAATACCGACCTTCCCTAACGATGACCCTCGCCTGATGGATTCAACCGATGCCTTGGCATTGAAAGAAATCCCGAAAAAACTGTTGATTGTCGGC